>JAYTAT010000925.1:0-6813 GCA_043737315.1 Archangium sp. | reverse complement strand
CATGGCCGGCCACGGTAGCTCACCACTCCCCCCTCAGGGACTCTTGAAGTACGGCACTTCTGGGCTCACATGCTGGCGCTGCCCGGCATCTGCCCCAGCGGCCTGACCAGCACGTCACGCGGCTTGGCGCCGTCGGCCGCACCGACCAGACCTTCCCGCTCCATGCGCTCGATCATGCGCGCCGAGCGGTTGTACCCAATGCGCATCTTGCGCTGGAGCATCGAGATGCTGACCTGCCGCATCTCTGAGACGATCGCGATGGCCTGGTCGTACAGCTCGTCCGAGAGATCGTCCTGGGGGCTCTCGCCGTCGCCCTCGTCATCGCGCGGCTTCAAGATGTTCTCGTCGTAGACCGGCGTGCCCTGCGCCTTGAGGTGATCGACCACCTTTTTGATCTCGGCCTCAGACACGAAGCAGCCGTGCACGCGCTGCAAGTGCGCGCTGGTGGGCGGCATGATGAGCATGTCGCCCATGCCCAGCAGCGCTTCGGCGCCGACCGTACCCAGAATGGTCATCGAGTCGGGCTTGCTGCGCAGCATGAAGCTGATGCGCGTGGGGAAGTTCGCCTTGATGATGCCGGTGACGACGTCGGTCGACGGGCGCTGCGTGGCGACCATCAGGTGAATGCCCGCGGCGCGCGCCATCTGCGCGAGACGGGCGATCGACGTCTCGACTTCTTTCGAGGCGACCATCATGAGGTCGGCGAGCTCGTCGATGACCACGATGATGTACGGCAGCTTCTTGAGCTCCTGCTCGCTCTCGGCCTCGACCGCGGCTCTCTGGGTGGCCGCCATGGCCAGGGCAGCGGCTTCCTGCTCAGACTCGGTGATGGCCTGCTCGTCGACGCGAATCTCGCCTTCCTTCGCGAGCGCATCGACCTCGGCGGCGATCTCCTCGCGCGGATCTTCGGGCAGCTCTTTGGGCACCGCGACGCCCAGCTCGAGCCCGGCAGGCGAGGGCGCGGCTTCGAGCGCGTTCGCTTCGGTGGCCGGCGCGTTGCCCGACTCACCTGCGACGTCGACTATCAACATGCGCTTCTTCTTCTTCACCTCGGCAGGCGCGGCCTCGATGAAAGGAAGGTCAGCCGGCGCCTCCACCACCTTCGACTCAATGACCGGCTTCTCTTCGACCTTCGGAGGCCTGATGACCGTGGGCTTCGCGTCGACCACCGCCCTCGAAGCGCGCTTCTTGGCCACTTCGGCTTCGACGTGCGTGTTGTAGCCGGTGATGTTGCGCACGCCGGCTTCAGACAACAGCTTGTAGCGGCGGGTCATCTCGTCGACCGCCCACTGCAGCGCGATGGCCGCCTTGCGGGGATCGGTGACGACCGGCAGCAGCAGGTGCGGAATGCCCTCGTACACCGAGAGCTCGAGCATCTTGGGATCCACCATGATGAAGCGCACCTCTTCGGGCGTGCTCTTCATGAGAATGGACATGATCATCGCGTTGACGCTCACCGACTTACCCGAGCCGGTGGTGCCTGCCATCAGCAGGTGGGGCGCCTTGGCGAGGTCGAGAATGTACGGCGTGCCTTCGATGTCCTTGCCCAGGCACATCGTCAGCCGCGTGTTCGATTTCTGAAAAGCGTCCTGCTCGGCGATCTCCTTGAGGAAGACCATCTCGCGATCCTTGTTGGGCACCTCGACGCCGACCACGCCCTTGCCGGGAATGGGCGCGACGATGCGCACGCGCATGGCTTCCATCGCCATCGCCAGGTCGTCGGCGAGCGACGCGATTCGGCTGATCTTCACGCCGGGCGCGGGCTTGAACTCGTACATGGTGACCACGGGGCCGGGGCGAATCTCGACCACCTCGCCGTCGATGCCGAAGTCGCGCAGCTTGGCGGTGAGGCGCTCAGCGGTCTCGAGGTACGTGCTCTTGTCGACCGTCGTGCGCTCCTTGCGGTGCACCTCGAGCAGATCGAGCGGCGGTATCTCGAAGTTCGAGCGGCCCTTGGTGAAGACGAAGTCTTCCCTGCGGGTGGGCTTGGGCGGCGCCTTGGGCTCGACGATCAACGGCATGCGGGCCAGCGCGGTCGCCCCGACGAGGGCCAACGCAGCGGGGGCAGAGAGTGCGGGCATCGCCGGAGCAGCCGCGATGGCGGCGTCCAGCGGGGCGGGCTTCGGTGCAGAGACGAACGACTCCACCGGGGGCGGAGGCGGGGCGACGGGCGCCTCGATGATGTTCGGCACACGGCGCGGCGGCGGCACCGACTGCAGCAGCTCGGAAGGCAGGTGAGGCGAGCTGGGCTGCGAAGCACCTGCCGGCCCGAAGTTCAACGCCGAGGCCCACGCGGGGTCGCCGTTGTTCGCGTTGAGTGAAGGCTGCTGCGCCATCGAGGGCGGCGGCGAGCTCTGCTGCGCGGAGGTCAGAATGCCGGGGGCCAGCGCAGCCGCGTTTTCCTTACGCTGATCCTTCTGGTTGATACGAGCGGTCTTGAGCGCCTCACGGGCCAGCCGGGCGGCCTCGAGCTGCATCAGCGCCTTCTCGCGTTCGGCCTTGAGGCGATCCTTTTCCACCAGGTCTGAGAGCTTGAGGTTCTCCTTGTGCTGCTGCTCCAGCATCGCCTCTTCGGCGGCGGCTTCGGCCTCGTTGACGGTGGCCTCCAGCTCGGCGAGCTCGGCCTCTTCGGTCTCCAGCTGCGCGAGGAAGGCGACTTCTTCTTCCTGTGCCTTCTCGGCAGCCAGCTTGCGGTCGGCGTAGCCCTGCTTCTGCTTCTCGACGAACGTGAGGCCCCAGGCCCTGAGCGCCTCGAAACCCACCAGCGCCTTTTCCCAGGCCCAGCCGCACAGCCGCAGAAACGCGAACTGCGTACCCACGATGAAGGCCACCGCGGCGACCGCGCTGACCAGGACCACGGTACCCACGGTCGAGAACAAAGCCGTCATCAGCCCACCCAGCTCGCGGCCGATGAGCCCGCCCGGTGCGTGCGCCCACGAGGCGTCTTCCTTGAACATGAGCTGGCAGAGGATGGCGCCGGCGACCAGCAGCAGGCCCAGGGCGATCGCCTGCGGCCAGCGGCGGTGCTCGCGGTCACCCACGAAGAGAATGCCCGCGGCGTAGAGCCCGACCATCGGCAGCACGAAGGCACAG
Organism: Archangium sp.; assembly: GCA_043737315.1. Taxonomy (GTDB): domain Bacteria; phylum Myxococcota; class Myxococcia; order Myxococcales; family Myxococcaceae; genus Archangium_A. The sequence goes on along the minus strand of JAYTAT010000925.1, from coordinate 3,720 downwards.
ATGCCCAACAACCCGCGCAGGGCCTCGGCGAGCGCGTGACCGACCGGCCCCACCGCGTTGCGAAAGCCCGGCCCCAGCCGGTCGTGCGCGTCGAACGTGGCCACCGCCAGCATGGCCATCACCGAGAAGGCCAGCAGGGCGACGCCCAGAATGGCCCGTCGACCCGTGCCCGAGTGCTTCATCTTCTTCTGCGTGAGCACCTTCCGCCTCGTCGCGATGTCCTGCTTCGAGAGAACGGACTTATCGCCCTTGCGCTTGACCGACATGCTGAGACACCCCTGTAGAAGGCTGATCCACCGGCGACTGTAGGGGGGGGCGGCGAGCCCGCAATTTTTCGGCGGCGATTGACGAACCTGACCGCAAGTTCCACGACGGGGACCCCGGGGTGTTCTACGGTACGACCCACTCATGGACGTCGGTTGTCCCAAATGTCAGACGGAGTACGAGCTCGACGACGCCCGCGTCACCGAGGACGGTGTCACCGTCAAATGCACCTCGTGCGGGCATGTGTTTCGCGTCAAGAGGAAGCAGTTGGTGGTGACGCTGCCTTCACGCGGTGACCCGCCGATCGACTTGAGCCCTGGCGGTCACAGCTCAGAGCTGCCGCCGGCCCCGCCCAGCCGCGAGTGGAAGCTCAAGCAGCCGTCGGGGAACATCTTTCCCTGCCGCGATCTGACGATGCTCCAGAAGTGGATCATCGAGGGCAAGGTCTCGCGCGACGATCAGATTTCGCTCAGCGGCGAGACGTGGAAACGCCTGGGCGACATTCCCGAGCTGGCGAGCTTCTTTCAGATCGTCGACGACGCTTCGAGGATGCGCTCGCTCGAGGCGCAGCAGCGCGAAGTTCAGACGCAAGGCTCGGGTCAGCCGCCGCTCGCTCCGGGCGGGAAGATCACCGAGACGTGGCGTGGTGGGCAGTTCTCTGCGCCTTCGCCCCACGCCGATCTCGTTCTCGAGACGCTGCCGCCCGAGCCGCCCGCCCCACGTCGTCCGTCGGGGCGTATGCCCGAGCTTGCGCCGCCCGAGGCGCCTTCCAGCTCGTCGCCGCCCCTCATGCAGACGCTGCAGGGCGGCCGCTTCAGCCCTCCGCCTGCGCCGCCCGCGAGCACCGCCGTGCAGTCGGCCGCCCGCCGGGTGCCTGAGCCCAGTGACGAAGAGCTGCGCCGCGCAGTGGGGAAGAGCGGCGGCAGCGGTAAGTGGATCGCCCTCGTGCTGGCCGGCCTGCTCGTCGGTGGTGGCGCGGGTTGGTACTTCGGCTACTACGGGCCTGAGCAGAATCGGCTCGTGGAAGCGCGCGCGACGGATCAGGCGCGGCTCGATGAAGAAGCGCGCGTGAAGGCGCTGGCCCCGACGCCGGTGCCGGTGGTGGTGCTCGACGCGAGCGTTGAAGAAGAAGGGGTCGATGCAGGCGCCCCCGACGCAGGCGTGGAAGACGCGGGCGCTTTGGATGCCGGTGTTCCCATCATCGATGCGGGGCTGTCCGTCGCACCGCCGGTGGTGGTGGAGCAGAAGAAGAGCTTCGACTTTTACCTGGCGCAGGGCGATCGTCTGCGGGAACGCGACAAGCCCGAGCAGGCGCTCGACTTCTACGGCAAGGCGTCTGATCTCAAGCCTGAGCGCGTGGAGCCGACCACCGGCCGGGGCCTGGCGCTGCTCGACATGGCCAATCCAGGCGCGGCGGCGGCGACCTTCGAGACGGCGCTCAAGCAGAACGCGCGCTACGGCCCGGCGATCATGGGCCTGGCTGAGGCGTACCGGATTTTGGGCAAGAACGAGAAGGCGGTGGAGTTCTACCAGCGCTACCTCGAAGTGCTGCCCGATGGCGCGGAAGCCGCTGTGGCGCGCAACAGCATCGAACGCCTGAAGAAGTAACGCCCTCTCTCTTCGGGAGAGGTTCGAGGTGAGGGCCCAGTGAAACTTGAACTCGAACAAGTCCGTCACGTCGCGAAACTGGCGCGCCTCACTCTTTCTTCCGATGAGGAAGTGCACTTTTCGACGCAGCTCTCAGCCGTCCTCGACGCCGTCGACGCGCTCGCTCAAGTGGACACCGAAGGGGTCGCCCCCACGACCTTCGCCACGCTCACCAACGCCCGGCCCGACGAAGTTCGTGACGAGCTCCCCGTCGAAGTGGCCCTGAAGAACGCGCCCCAAAGAGAAGGCACCAGCTTCGCCATCCCCAGGGTGATCGAATGATCGCCCACTCCTTAAGTGACCTGAGCGCTGCCCTCGCCAAGCGAGAGCTCTCGGCGGTCGAAGCAACGAAGGCCTGCCTCGCCCAGATCGCCGCCACCGACGGCAAGGTCTGCGCCTTTCTGAAGGTCGACGAGGCGGGCGCACTTGAAGCCGCGAAAGCCTCGGACGAAAGAAGAACCAGGCTCGGCCCGCTCGACGGAGTGCCGCTCGCGCTCAAAGACATGATCCTCACCGCGGGCGTGGAGACGACCGCGGGAAGCAAGATGCTCGCGGGTTTCGTGCCGCCCCACGACGCCACGGTGACGGCGCGGTTGAAGGCCGCAGGGGCGGTCATTCTGGGCAAGACCAACCTCGACGAATTCGCGATGGGCAGCTCGACCGAGTCGAGCGCCTTCAAGAAGACGCACAACCCCTACGCCCTCGAGCGCACGCCCGGTGGAAGCAGCGGAGGTTCAGCAGCCGCGGTCGCCGCCAGACAGTGTTTCGGCTCTCTGGGCACCGACACGGGCGGCTCGATTCGCCAGCCCGCTGCACTCTGCAACGTGGTGGGGCTCAAGCCGACCTGGGGCCGGGTCTCCCGCAGCGGCGTGGTGGCCTTCGCAAGCTCGCTCGATCAAGTTGGACCCTTCGGCCGCACCGTGCGTGACGCGGCGCTGCTCCTGCAAGGCATCGCAGGCCGCGATCCACATGACGCCACTTCTGCGGATGTCCCGGTTCCAGATTTCACCGCCGCGCTCGAGAACGGAGTGCGAGGCCTGAAAATCGGTCTGCCCCGCGAGTACTTCGTCGATGGCATGGATCCCGAGATCGCCGCGGCCATCCGTGAATCGGCGAAGACGTTGGAAGCAGCCGGCGCGCAGGTGAAAGAGATCTCCCTGCCGCACACGAAACACGCGCTGGCCGTCTACTACGTGATCGCGCCGGCCGAGGCGTCGTCCAACCTCGCGCGGTACGACGGTGTTCGCTTCGGTCATCGCACCGAAGGCGCGAAACAATTGATCGAGCTCTACCAGCGCTCACGAGCCGAGGGCTTCGGCCCCGAGGTGAAGCGACGCCTCATGCTGGGCACCTTCGCGCTCTCGGCCGGCTACCACGACGCGTACTACGTGAAGGCGCAGCGGGTGCGCACGCTCATCCGCCGTGACTTCGAAGACGCCTTCACGGACGTCGACGTGATCTTGAGTGCCGCCTCACCGACCTGCGCCTGGCCGCTGGGGGAAAAGCTCGACGACCCGCTCGCGATGTACCTGATGGATGTGCTGACGCTGCCGTGCAACCTCGCCGGGCTGCCGGGCCTCTCCGTGCCCACCGCGAAGTCGTCGAAGGGGCTGCCCATCGGCGCGCAGTTCCTCGGGCGGCCCTTTGATGAAGTGACGATTCTCCGCGCCGCGCGTGCACTCGAGCGCGAACGCGACCTGTGCACCTGGAGCCCCCCTGTATGACGCGCACCAACAACGAGAAGACCTGGGGCCGGTCTCGTGCTTCACGTGAAGGCGTTTCAGGGCGGTGCATACCGGTACCCCTTTG
>JAYTAT010000924.1:0-2748 GCA_043737315.1 Archangium sp. | reverse complement strand
CGTGCGCGAACTCGCGCGGGCGGGTCATGTAGTAGATGCCGAGCACCATGTCCTGCGTGGGCACGATGATGGGCTTGCCGTTGGCGGGGCTCAGGATGTTGTTCGTCGACATCATCAACGTGCGCGCTTCCATCTGAGCTTCGATGGACAAGGGCACGTGCACGGCCATCTGGTCACCGTCGAAGTCGGCGTTGAACGCCGTGCAGACGAGCGGGTGCAGCTGAATGGCCTTGCCTTCGATCAGCACAGGCTCGAACGCCTGCATACCGAGGCGGTGCAGCGTGGGCGCGCGGTTGAGGAGAACCGGGTGCTCGCGGATCACCTCATCGAGGATGTCCCAGACCTCGGGGCGCTCCTTCTCGACCATCTTCTTGGCCGACTTGATGGTGGTGACGTAGCCCTTCTCTTCGAGCTTATTGTAGATGAAGGGCTTGAAGAGCTCCAAGGCCATGATCTTCGGCAGGCCGCACTGGTGCAGGCGCAGCTCGGGGCCCACGACGATGACGGAGCGGCCCGAGTAGTCGACGCGCTTACCGAGCAAGTTCTGGCGGAACCGGCCCTGCTTGCCCTTGAGCATGTCGGAGAGTGACTTGAGCGGGCGCTTGTTGGGGCCCGTGATGGTCTTGCCGCGGCGGCCGTTGTCGAACAGCGCGTCCACGGCCTCCTGCAGCATGCGCTTCTCGTTGCGGATGATGATGTCCGGCGCGTTGAGCTCCTGGAGCCGCTTGAGACGGTTGTTCCGGTTGATCACGCGGCGGTACAGATCGTTCAGGTCAGACGTGGCGAAACGGCCGCCGTCGAGGGGCACGAGCGGGCGCAGATCGGGCGGCAACACCGGAATGACGTCCAGCATGAGCCACTCGGGCAGGTTGCGCTGACCGGCAGGGCCCGACGAGCGGAAGCTCTCCAGCACCTTGAGGCGCTTGGCGTACTTCTTCCGCTTGGCTTCCGAGGTGGTGACCTTCATCTCGGCGCGCATCTGCTCTGCGAGCTCGTCGACGTTGATCGCCTTGAGCATGTCGCGCACGGCCTCGCCACCCATGGCCGCCACGAACGACTCATCACCGTGCTCCTGGAGGAGCTTCTGGAACTTCTCTTCGGTGATCAGCTCGCCCTTGGTGAGCTCAGTGCTCTTGGGGTCGAGCACGATGTAGCTCTCGCAGTACAGGACCTTCTCGAGATCCTTGAGCGTCATGTCGAGCAGCGCGCCGATGCGCGACGGCAGGCTCTTCAGGAACCAGATGTGAGCGACCGGCGTGGCGAGGGTGATGTGCCCGAGGCGTTCACGGCGCACCTTGCTCTGAATCACTTCGACGCCGCACTTCTCGCACACCACGCCGCGGTGCTTCATGCGCTTGTACTTGCCGCAGTTGCACTCGTAGTCCTTCACGGGCCCGAAGATTCGGGCGCAGAACAGGCCGTCACGCTCAGGTTTGAACGTGCGGTAGTTGATGGTTTCCGGCTTCTTCACTTCGCCGTGCGACCATTGGCGAATCTTGTCGGGCGACGCCAGGGCGATGCGGATCGCCTGGAACGAGAGAGGGTCTTTCGGCTTCTCGAAGAAATTGAAGATGTCCTTCACGGATTCACCTGGGGCAAAGAGTCCTACTTAAGTCTTGTAAACGAAATGACGAGTGACCCAATCGGTCAGGCGTCGGTACCCGTCTTGGCAGGCTCGTCCGAGACCATCACCGACGTGCGGCGACGCTCGGGCGGGGCCTTCTCGAGCAGCTCGACATCGAGCGCCAGTGCCTGGAGCTCCTTGAGCAACACGTTGAAGGACTCCGGGAGCCCTGACTCGAGCGTGTAGTCACCCTTCACGATCGACTCGTACATGCGGGTGCGGCCGACGACGTCGTCGGACTTCACCGTGAGGAACTCCTGCAGCGAGTAGGCAGCGCCGTACGCTTCCATCGCCCAGACTTCCATTTCACCCAGGCGCTGACCGCCGAACTGCGCCTTGCCGCCCAGAGGCTGCTGGGTGACGAGCGAGTAAGGCCCAATCGAACGAGCGTGGATCTTCTCGTCGACGAGGTGGTGCAGCTTGAGCATGTACATCACGCCGACGGTGACGCTCTGGTCGAACGCGTCGCCCGTGCGCCCGTCGAAGAGCACCATCTGACCGGTCTTGGGCAGATCGGCCTTCTCGAACAGGTTGTGCAGTTCGGTCTCGTGAGCACCCTCGAACACCGGGCTCGCGAGGTGAATGCCCTTGTGCAGGCGGCGGGCGAGCTCGATGGCTTCCTTGTCGGAGAGCTTGTCGAGGAACTCGTGGAACTTCTCGTCGTCGTAGACGCCCTTGAGGCCCTTGCGGCAGGCATCAGCGGAGCCCTTCTCGACGAACTGCTGCAGCTTCTCGCCCATACCCTTGGCGGCCCACCCGAGGTGAACCTCGAGGATCTGGCCGATGTTCATGCGCGAAGGCACGCCGAGCGGGTTGAGCACGATGTCGACCGGGCGCCCGTCTTCGAGGTACGGCATGTCTTCGATGGGGAGGATGCGCGAGACGACGCCCTTGTTGCCGTGGCGGCCGGCCATCTTGTCGCCGACCTGCAGCTTGCGCTTGATGGCCACGTACACCTTGACCATCTTGATGACGCCCGGGGGCAGCTCGTCGCCTTTCTTGATGCGCGCGATCTTCTCGCCGAAGGCCAGCTTCACGGCCTCCTTGTTCTCCTCGAGATTCTTCATGATGTCGCGAACCTTCGAGTCGACCTGCTCGCTGACCGAGATCTCGCCCCAGTACTT
>JAYTAT010000923.1:0-2749 GCA_043737315.1 Archangium sp. | reverse complement strand
GGGTGTCGCCGCGCGCCACGAAGAAGATGGTGCCAAAGCGCACCACGTATTCACCCGTGGGGACCCCGTTGACCACGTAGCTCGAGTTCGTGCGGATGCCGCTGAGTAGCCCGCCGTCGAGCAGTGACAGCGTCAGGCCCGCATCACCGAGGTCGGCGACAGCCTGCATGCCGCGCTCATCGAGGTAGGTGATGTTGCGCGTGACGGTCACGGTGCGAGTGCTCATCGCGCCACCGCCACCGCCGCCACCACCGCCACCACCGCCGCCACCGCCACCACCGCCGCCACCGCCACCGCCGACGTCGGGTGCCATGCAGGCTCGAAAGGTTGAGCAGACATTGCCCAGGCAGTTGGAACACATCGCTCCGCCCGTTCCGCAAGCCGCCACGGAGTCGCCCGTTTGGCAGGTACCGCTCGAGTCACAACAGCCCGTGCTGCAGCTCTTGGCATCACACTTCGGCTTGGGACAACCAGACAAAGCAGCCAAAGCAGCCGCAACGATCAACAGGGCAATGGCTCGCATCGCAATTACATAGCACCCGACCTCTGCGCTGTGAACGCTTTATCCCGTCAGCGATCGCGCCAGTTCAAGTTCTCCGGTGACTTTGCAATGCCGCCTCGTGAGGCAAAGAGAAAGCCTCAAGCCCCAAGCGGGCTGTTGCCACGGTACGCCCCTCACCGTGAACTCCACCACGCCTTCACGTCTTCGAAGCGCTGCACCTTCGGCACGTCGGGAAGGCTCGCCAGGAACCGCGCCCCGTACCGCTTCTTGAGCACCCGCACATCACCCAGCGCCACCACGCCTCTGTCCTTCGCGGTGCGGATGAGCCGCCCAAAACCCTGCCGTAACGCCAACGCCGCTTGCGGCACCTGGTAGTCGTCGAACGGTTTCCCGCCGGCCTCTTTCACCGCGTCCATGCGCGCGGCCTGCAGCGGCTCGTTGGGAGGTGAGAACGGCAACCGATCGATGATGACCATCGACAGCGCATCACCCGGCACGTCCACGCCTTCCCAGAAACTCTGCGAGGCGAACAACACGCTGGGCTTCTCGAGGAACTTGTCGAGCAACGCGCGCCGCGGCAGGTCACCTTGCTTGAACACCGGCACCTGCAGGTGTTTCGCCACCAGCTCATGCACCGCGTCCATGTGCTTGAGCGAGGTGAACAACACGAACGCCCTTCCACCCGACAGCTCGAGCAACCGGTACACCTCGCGCGCGAACTGAATCGTCCAATCAGGGCTCGACGGCTCGGGCAGGTAGCCGGGCACGTAGAGCAACGCCTGCTTTGGGTAGTCGAACGGCGACTCCACCTTGATCGCATCCCAATTGCGATCGGTGAGGCCCAGCCGCGCGACCACGTATTCGAAGTCACCGCCCTTCGATGACGCGGTCTGCAGCGTGGCCGAGGTGAACACCACGCTGTCGACCGAATCGTAGAGGAACGTCGAGAGCGACTGCCCCACGTCGATGGGCGCTGCACGCAGTGAGAGCGTGCGGCCCCGCGTGCTCGCCCAGTACACCTGCGTCGGATCATCCGACTTCATGGTGCTCTCGAGCGCGAAGGCCGACTCCACCGCGCGACGGTGGAAAGCGCCGAGATCCGGATCATCTTCAGGACACAACGCCGAGATGCCGTTGAGCGTCTCTTGCAGCAGGGCCGCCTGGGGCCGCGCGTCCACCAGCGACTCGGGCAGCAGCCTCAAGTCGACCTGCGCGCGCCCTTCCCCGAAGGCGTCGTTTACGACGGCGGGCGTGGTGAAGAGCACGTCAGAGACGCGGGTGAAGAAGCGTTCAGAGCGGGTGCGCAGCTCGAGGGCCATCGCGGTCAGCGTCGCGTGGTGCTCAGAGGTGCGCGGCAGGTTGGTGAGCACATCGGTCGCGAGCGTCGCCAGCCGACCCGAGCTCGAGGTGATGCCGAAGAACTCGGTGGCCACGTCTTCCAGCGCGTGTGCCTCGTCGAAGATGACCGCGTCGTACGAAGGCAACACGCCCAGCTCGAGGTCGCCCGCACCGCGCAGCTTGAGCGAGAGGTCAGCGAAGAACAGCGCGTGGTTGACCACGATGATTTGACACTCAGCGGCTTCCCGGCGCGCGCGCGTGACGAAGCACGCCTCGTAGAGCGGGCAACGCGCGCCGGTGCAGTTCTCTGAAGTGGTGGAGACCTGAAACCACGTCGCCCAGAGATCCGGCAGCTGGGTCTCGGCACGGTCGCCCGTCTCGGTGCTGTACGCCCACTCTCGAAACTCGTCCCAGTGGACGGCGTCGTCTGGAGCCGAGAAAAGCGGCTGCTTCTCGAACCGCTCGAAGCGCTGCGCACACAGGTAGTTGTTGCGCCCCTTGAGCAACGCCGCGGTCACCGGCAGGCCGACCTGATCCCTCAGCAGGGGAATGTCTTTGAGAAAGATCTGCTCCTGCAGCGTACGCGTCGCGGTGGAGACGATGACGCGTTTACCCGACAACACCGCAGGCACCAGGTACGCCAGCGTCTTGCCCGTGCCCGTGCCCGCTTCGGCCAGCAGAAACCGCTTCTTGTCGAGCGCGTGCGCCACCGAGCGCGCCATCTCCAATTGTGTGGGGCGGTGCTCGTAGCCGGGCATCGCAGCCGACAACGCACCGTCAGGCCCCAGCACGCCGTCGACCGTGAGCCCCTCGAGGGTGGACCACTTGCGCCGCCGGCGCGGCCCCTCTTCCTGGTCTTGCGAACGGCTGCTCACCCGCGCTCCTCTAACAAGCCGATGGACTTGACGG
>JAYTAT010000922.1:0-6822 GCA_043737315.1 Archangium sp. | reverse complement strand
TCGATCCGGCAGAGGCCGCGGCGTTCCTGGCGTTGACCTGGTTGTGCGCGGGCAACGTGGCGCAGGCCAACGCGGCGCTCCCACGCGCTGAGAAGTTCGAACAGGGGAGCGCGGCCTCGAAGTACGTGGTCGGCGCCTTGCGTGACGTGCTGGGGGGGCGGCCCCCGTCGGCGAGCGTGGCGTGGTTTCAAGCCAACGGTCACGGGCGTTCGATGGAGCTGTGGCAACGAATCGCGACGGCCCTGGGCGTGCCCGTGGTGGCCGACGACCCGGCCCTTTAGTCGGGGTGAGGGGCTTTCGGTCTAGTCTGCGCCGCGAAATGAACGACTTCGATCTGGTGGTCATTGGCGGCGGCGCTGCGGGCGAAAAAGGAGCAGTTCAGGCCGCGTTCTTCGGCAAGAAGGTCGCGCTGATCGAAAAAGAACCGGTGCTCGGCGGGGCGATGGTGAACACGGGAACGCTCCCGTCGAAGACGCTGCGTGAAACCGCGCTCTACCTGTCGGGCTTCCGGCAGCGTGGGCTGCACGGCGTGAACATGGCGCTGGGCCGCGCGGCCCAGGTCGACGAGTTTCTCTACCGCCTCGATCAAGTGATTGCCGCTGAGCACCAACGCATGAACGCCAACCTGAAGAATCACGGCGTGACCGTCTTCCATGGCGCTGCTTCTTTCGTCGACCCGCATACGCTCCAGGTGGGCGACCAACGGGTCTCTGGGCGTCACGTGTTGATCGCCACCGGCAGCCACCCCCACCGGCCGCCCTCGTTCCCCTTCGAGCACCCGTACGTCTACGACTCAGACGAGATCGTGCGCGTGCACACCCTGCCTTCGACGATGGCGGTGGTGGGCGGCGGGGTGATCGGCTGCGAGTACGCGTGTCTCTTTGCGGCCCTGGGCACGAAGGTCACGGTGATCGACTCGAAGCCCACGGTGCTGGGGTTTCTCGACACGGAAGTGGTGGGCTGGCTGCTCGAGCGCATGCGCAGCCTGGGCATCGAGTTCAGGCTCGGGGCGCAGGTCTCGCAGTGTGAGCCGTCGACGGGCAACGTGCGGCTGTGTCTGGATCGCGGCGAGCCGCTCGAGGTCGATCTCGCGCTCATCTGCGCGGGGCGAAGCGCGAACACCGAAGCGCTCGGCCTCGCCAACGCGGGCATCGCGCCGGGCAAGCGGGGCGTCATCGAGGTCGACGCGCGCTTCCGCACGCAGGTGACTCACATCGCAGCGGTGGGTGACGTGATCGGCTTTCCGTCGCTCGCGTCGACGTCGATGGAGCAGGCCCGCGTGGCCGTCGTCGACTTCTTCGACCTCAAGTACAAGACGCGTGTCGCGCCGCTGTTTCCGTACGGCATCTACACCATCCCCGAAGTGTCGATGTGCGGGGAAACCGAAGAGTCGCTGCAGAAGAGCGGCGTGCCGTACGTGAAGGGCGTGGCCAACCTGGGTGAGAACGCGCGCGGGTTGATGATCGGTGAGACGGGGCATCTGAAGCTGCTCTACCGCCGGGAAGACATGAAGCTGCTCGGGGTGCACTGCATCGCAGAAGGCGCGACAGAGCTCATTCACATCGGGCTGACCGCGATGATTGCCGGCGCTGGGGCCGACCTCTTCATCGAGGCATGCTTCAACTACCCGACGCTCTCCGAGGCGTACAAGTACGCCACCTACGACGCGCTGGGCCGAAAGAACCGTTCATGAGCTGGAATCAGGATCTCTTCAAGCGCACGCTCGACTTCGCGGCGAAAGCGCACGGCACGCAGCAGGTTCCAGGCAGTGGTTTCCCGTACGTGGTGCACCTGGTCAAGGTGGCCACCGAAGTGCTGCGCGTGGCAGATGGCACCTTCGACATCGACTTCGCGATGCAGTGCGCGTTGCTGCACGACAGCGTGGAAGACGCCGGGGTCGCGGTGGTCACGCTTCGTGCACAGTTCGGTGACCGGGTCGCCGACGGGGTGAGTGCGTTGACCAAGGATGACGCCTTGCCGAAAGCGGAGCGCATGGCGGACAGCTTGAAGCGCGTTCGGGCGCAGCCGCGAGAAGTGTGGCTGGTGAAGTTGGCGGATCGCATCACCAACCTGGAACCGGCGCCTGCACATTGGAGCGCCGAGAAGCGGGCAGGCTATCGCCTCGAAGCGCAGGCCATCGCCGATGCGCTCGGCGAATCGAACGCGGCGCTGGCCGCGAGAATCCGCGAGAAGATCGCCCAGTACACCTAGCTCCCTCTTCTCGCTGTCGCAGGCAGAGGTTTCCAGTCAAAGCAGGGCAAACCGGTACACGTATTGAAAGCCGGTCGAGACCGCCGCGCCCAGATGAGTCGCGGGTCTGAAGGTCGCGCCCATCAACGCACTTCGCGCCGCCGCACCAAGCCCTGACCCCGGGTCCTCGAGAACCTCGACGCCGGTCACCCGCCCACGAGCGTCGAGCCGCACCCAGAGCCGCACGACGCCCTCGACATCGTCCGCGCGAGCCGTCTCTGGGTAGGCGATGCGGGGCATCACCACCAACTCAGCCTGAGTGTCGGGCGGCGGAGGGATGCCCTGAGGCACCGCCTCTCGTTCGTCACCACCACCACCCTCCTCAAGAACAACCAGAGGCTCGCCGAGCTCCGCCACCGGAAGCGCCGCGACATGCACTGGAGCCGCGGCCGCAGCGAGACCACGTCGTCTCGAACTCACCTTGCGCTGCTCCACCACCGGCGTTCGCCGCGCTTCCACCGGCCGAACGAACGGCCGCAGCTCGAGCTCGATCGGCCCTCGCATGGGCTCGACCGGCTTGACCGGAGCACTCCAGATCGACCCCACGAACACCGCATGCACGCCGCACGACACCAACAACGCCCCGGCACGGTTCAGCCCCATGCGGCCAAGCTACTTGCCCTTGAACTGCAAATGCAATTTGATGTTAACGACGCCGGGTGCGCTTGAGCTCGTCGACGATCATCTCGGCCACCCGTCGCACGCGGGGAATATCGAGGGCCGACTTCGCGCAGACCAGATGCATGCCCAGTTTGCGGTGCGGCCCGAGATCCAGATCGAGCGGCACGAGGCTCGATTCGCGGCTGAACCGATGACTCACCCGGGCCAACACGATCGCGCCGAGCCCCGACTCCGCAGCCGCCAGCTGCACCAGAAAGTGATCGGCCGTGAACACGGGCGTGAACCCGGGAATCATCGCCTCCAGTTGGGGATTGGGCGGGATGGAGTCGAACGGCGGGCACCAGGCGATCCACGGCAGGTTCTGAATCGTCACCTTCTTCGGCAGCTTCGTTTTGAGCGTCTTCGAGACGAACACCGCGCTCTCGAGCTCGATCGAGTGCACCAGCACCAGATCGGGGTTCGACGGAGCCCGCGCGCGCAACGCCAGATCCGCATCGCCGCGCGAGAGGTCGAGGTACTGCACGCTGGAGAGCACCTCGAGCCGCAGGCCGGGATGTTTCTCCGCCACGAGCCCCGCGAAGGGTGCGAGAAAATCGAAGCAGATGAACGGGCTCGCGGTCACCCGCACCAACCCGCGCGGTGCCCCATCATTCGCCTCGGCGGCGCGATGCAGCTCGCCGGCCCACTCCGCCATCTTCTTCGCGGGCCCCACCAGCCGTTCACCTGCGGAGGTCAACGAAGCGCCTTCCACGCTGCGACGAAAGAGCGCCGCGCCCACCGTGTACTCGAGCATCGCCAGCCGCCGCGTCACCGTCGGCTGACCCAGCTTGAGCTGCCGGGCCGCACCACTCAGACTTCCGCTCTCAGCGATGGCCAGGAACAACTTCGCGTCATCCCACGAGATATCCATGAATGGATGATGTCATGCGCTTTTCGTCAGTTTCCATTCGATTTCGAATCGATACGTTGGGTGCAACCCCAAGCAAGGAGACGCACCATGAAGACGAAGCTGATGTGGGCACTGATGACGATGATGAGCGGTTGCGCGGTGACCTCCCACGGCACCCAGCCTGCGAGCCTGGGTACGGCAAGCTCGACCGCTGAGCTGCTGGCGGTGTTGGGTACGCCTGGCACGGTGGAACTGGAGTCGATCGCCTCGGCGGATTGGGTGGTGGATCGCAGCGGCCTCATCAACCTGAAGAACCCCGTGGCGAAAGACGCGGGGCTCGTCGACGGCGACGAGAAGATTCAGATCTACTTCCACGTCATCCGCCACCCGGCGAAGGGCACCTTCATCGTCGACACCGGCGTCGAGACGGCGCTGCGTGACGCGCCTGAGAAGTCGGCGCTCAGCGGCATGGTGCGCAGCGCGATGCACATGGGAAAGCTCACCGTGAATCAGCCCCTGGGTGAGTGGGTGACCCACGAGAAGCTTCAAGGCGTGTTCATGACGCACCTCCACCTCGACCACGTCACCGGCATGGCCGACGTGCCGGGGAGCACTCCTCTCTTCACGGGGCCCGGCGAAGCGAAGGCCACGCAGTTGATGAACCTCTTCGTGAAGGGCTCGACCGACAGGGCACTCGCCGGCAAGCCCGCGCTCTCGGAGTGGCAGTTCAAGGCCGACCCCACCGGCACCTTCGATGGCGTGTTGGACATCTTCGGCGACGGCTCGGTCTGGGCGCTCTGGGTGCCGGGCCACACGCCGGGCAGCACGGCGTACCTGGTGCGAACCACGAACGGCCCGGTGCTCTTGACCGGCGACGCCAGCCACACCCGCTGGGGTTGGGACCACCAGGTCGAGCCCGGCACTTTCACGAATGATGCTCAGAAGGGGACGGAGAGCTTCCAGAAGTTGCAAGCCTTCGTGGCTGCCCGCCCTGAGATCGAGGTGCGGGTCGGCCACCAGCACTGACTGACCTGAAGTAGCTTCCGCGGGCATGATCGGCAGTCGAAGGTTCCCCAGGTATCCCGTCAATCTCAGGCTCCGCCTGCAGTTCCCCACGGGGGAGATCGAGACGACGACCGACGAGATCTCCATGGCCGGCTTCAGCGCGCCGTGCCCGGATCTTCCCGAGGTGGGCACCAGCTTCGGCTTCGTGGTGCACCTGCCCGACGGCACCCTGGTCACCGGCACTGCCTGCGCGATGCGTGTGGCGCCGGAAGGTTCCGCTGGTTTCTCCTGCGAATTTCCCCCCACGCAGCAGCCGGTGTGGGCTGCGTTCGTCAATCAAGAGAAGGGCAGCGGTGGGGTGTGGCGCATGATTGGCCGCTACGCCACCAGCGCTGGCGAAGATCAGGAAGCCGCCCGTTCGATTCTCGAGAAGGGCCCGCTGGGCATTCTTTTCCGCCGCATCGGAGGCGAGAAGCCGGGTGCTCCCGAAGCGCCAGGCGTGATGCGGTTGCACATGGTGGGGGAGAACGGCGAGGCCTACCGCATCGCGTTCGAGAAGCACCCGAGCGAGCCGCCCGAAGCCTCAGCCTTCGCGAACGCTTCGCCCAGGGTGCTCGAATTTGTGAAGAAGGCCGTGTCGCGGGTGCTCACCCAGGAAGTCTTCCTCAAGCGAGCGCCTCACGCCGCGGTCGAGCCGTTGCGCCTGGTGGAGATGGTGAAGGGCGGCTTCGGCTACGTGGCGCAGCAGCCCGGCGGAAAGCTCGGCCTGATGGGGCTGCACGGCAGCGAGCTCATCGGCATCGAGGTCGACGGCAAGCGCGTCTTCCCGTTCTTCGAGTCAGACGAGCTCGACCGCATCGCTTGTGACACCTTTCGCGTCTCTGACGATTCCGTGAAGGAGGCGCCGGCCGCGAGCACTGCGTTGCTGAGCGAAGAGCGCTTCTCGGCGCGCTACGAGCATAAGAAGCTCGACAGTCAGAACCGCGTGGGGTGCACGCCCAGGCAGCTGAGCGAAGCGATGGATGCGAGTCAGAGGGTGCAGACGCGCACGTACGGCAGCCGCACGTTGAGGCTGTTTCCCGATCTCTGGCTCGAAGTGCAGCGCGCCGGGTGGCCGGTGCCAGCTCGTGGTTTCGCGATGGAAGACGGGAAGGTCCTGTGCGTGTTCGTGCTGGTCGGTGCCGACGCGCCGCGAGTGGTTCGGCTCGAAGGCGGCGACACCGTCTTCATCATCCGCGATCGTTGACCTCAGAGTGACTGCGTCACCGTCGAACGCGCTCAGCTCATTTGGGAAAGCTCACGCAGACCCAGCTGCGCGGTGAGGGGGCCGTCGAACGACTCGAGCGGATTGAGCTCTCTGAACGCTGCGAGGAAAGCAGGCAACCCAGCGGCGTAGTTCCGTTCGAACTGTGCGCGGGTCATGGGGTTCTGTTGGCCCCAGTGCGGCCGCCCGTCGAACGTGTCCATCATGTAGTTGGTGTACTTGTCGAGCGTCTCCGCCGCGTTCGGAGTGCCCTTGAGGATCGGCACCTCGAGCATGATGGTGTCGCGCTGATACTGAGGCGAGAGGCAGTCCTCCGAGGCCTTCACCCAGCGCATGCCGATGGGCGAGGTGACCCAGTTGTTGGTCTGTCGCCAGGAATCGAACTGGGTGATGAGCGCCTTGAGCACTTCGTTGGCCCGGCTGGCATCGAAGCCCACGCTGGCTGCGTTGACGGCGAGATCGTTGGGTGGGCCGAAGTCGAGCGCCTGGGTCGACGGCATCAGCACATTGGTCGAGCGACACGCGTCGAGCGCAAAGTCGAGCTTGGCGGCCACGCCTTTGGGGTCGGTCGCGGCCTGGTAGCCGATGAAGTCGGTGATGATCTGCCGGCCGCCGAAGAGAATGCCCGGCCCGCGTACGCCCCACGGCCACGGCTGCTGCGTCGCCTTGGTGAGCTTGGTGATGAGCACGGTGGGGCTCGTCTTGCCGGTCGACACGTACGGGTTGATCCACACGTGAATGCCGTGCACCGCGGGGTGCACCAGCAGCTGGTTTATCTGCGGCAGGGCCTCGT
>JAYTAT010000921.1:0-16753 GCA_043737315.1 Archangium sp. | reverse complement strand
CGCCATTCTGGCCGCAGAAGGTGTCGTTGTTCGAGTTCGCGCGCGAGATGCAGAAGCCGCTGAAGAAGCAGCCGTCGCACGCCTGGCCACCGCCTCCTCCCAAGCCGCCGCCCACCGGCACGCCGCCACCGACTCCACCACCGACCGGAGTGCCGCCGCCGGTTCCACCCCCAAAGCCGCCGCCCACCGGAACGCCGCCACCGACTCCACCACCGACCGGAGTGCCGCCGCCGGTTCCACCCCCAAAGCCGCCGCCCAGGGGCGTGCCACCACCGGTTCCGCCACCGAAGGGCGCGCCGCCACCACCGGTTCCGCCACCGACGGGCGCGCCGCCACCACCGCCACCCGTGGGAGGCAGCGGGTTGATCCAACACGCGTTGACGTTGCCGATGCCGTAGCAGGCATACCCAGGCGTTCGGCACGAATCGGTCGTGCTGCAGTTGTCCCAGCAGACGCTGTCGGACTCACCGTAGGGCGCGACCACGCTCACGCAGCTCGAGCCTGAAGGGCACTGACCTGCGGTGCTCGCGCACCGCAGCGTGCAGTACCCGCCGGGGTAAATCGCGTTGCCGCTGCTGGTGCGCTGCTTACACAAGGCCGCCGTACCGAGTGATTGCTGACACTCGACGTCAGAGGCGCACGCATCACCGACGCGTTTGCGGAGGGGCGGCGCGCCGCACAGCCCGTTGATGCAGAGCTCAGCGCCACTGCAGCTGACGCACGCCGAACCCGCGAAACCGCAGTTGCGCTCGGTGGTGTTCGAGAGAGGCAGGCACGTCCCCGCGGGCGTCCGGCAGCCATCGCACGACACGCCACCGCCGCCTGTTCCGCCACCAAAGCCACCGCCTGTTCCGCCACCGAAGCCGCCGCCTGTTCCGCCACCGAAGCCGCCGCCCGTGCCGCCGCCGGTGCCGCCTGAAAATCCACCGCCGCCAGACCCACCGTCGAAGTTTTCATCGACCGGGGCGAAGCAGGAAGCCAGGGCAAAACAGGCCACGGCGAGGGGCAAGGAGCGAATCATTGGGTCAGCATGGACGGGGGTTCGAGCCCGCGTCCAGTGCACGACCGCAGAGTCGTACTTTCTTGAACCCGTGCCGCGCTCAGGCTGTGGTGTGCACCATGAACCCCTCAGGCCAGCCTTTCCCTTCGCAGTTCGGTGGTGCCCCTCCTCCCCCCGGTGCTGGCGGGGGTGCGCGCGAGGCACTCAACGTGCCCGGTATTCTCTTCATGGTGTTCGGCGGGCTCAGCGTGCTCTACGGCATCTACGGGCTGGTCTCCGGCGGCGCCAGTTCGGCGCAGATGAGCCAGATGCTCAGCGACCCCAACCTGCCCCCAGCCGCGAAAGACTTCATCCGCGCGATGGCGGGCCCCGGCGCCAAGGTGCTCGGCCTGCTGGGCATGACGATGTCGGGCTTGCTCATCTTCGGCGGCATGCAGATGCGCAACCTCAAGAGCTACGGGGTGGCGATCGCCGCGTGCGTCGTGGGCATGCTGCCGTGCACGGGCTGCTGCTGCATCACGCTCCCGCTCGGCATCTGGACACTCACCATCCTGATGCGCCCGGAGATCAAGTCGTCCTTCACCTGAGATTGATCAGCCGCGCTGCTTGAGGGCAGCGATGGCCAACCCCAGGCCGTTCAACTCGGAATCGAAGCGGATCAGCTGTCGATCCGCTTCGCTCAGCGTGAGCCCGGCGCGCGAAGCGGCCAGCTCGAATTCTTGATCGAGCTGCCACTTGAAGCGCTGCTCCAGGGTGCCTTGCTCATCGCCGCTCTTCGCGCCCTGCTCGGCCAGGCGCGTGGAGAGCTCGAGCCAGTGGATCAACTGATGGGCGATCGGCTCGACGTCTTCGAACTGACCAAAATGCGTCAGCGCCACCGCGCGTGGCTTCAAGTCGACCACCCGCTTCACGCTGGCGATCGCCGCGGGCCCATCGAAGTCGGTGGGTGAGGTGCTGGGGTAGGCGAACCGCTGACCACGCTGGAGCGCCGGGTACACCAGCCCGAAGGTGTCGCCGGTGTAGACGACGTTCTGCAGCTCATCGTGCACGACGAAGTGATGGTTCGCGTGCCCGCGGGTGTGCAGGAAATGAAAGGTCGCGGTGCCCAGGCTGACGCGCACGCCGTCTTCCAGTGAGCGCACCCGCGCGGCGTCGATGGCCTCGATGGTGCCGTAGAGCGCTTCGAAGGCCTGCTCGCCGTAGACCTGTTTGGCGCTGGCGACGAGCCGGGTGGGATCGATCAAGTGCCGCGCCGCCCGGGGGTGTGCCAGCAGCGTGGCGTTGGGGCAGGCCTGCATCAGCGCCGAAGCACCACCGGCGTGGTCGAGGTGTACGTGCGTGACGATGACGTACTTCACGGCCTCGGGGTACAGCCCCGCCTGGTCGAGCGCGGTGAGCAGCCGGGGCAGCGCGTGGGTGGTGTTCGCTTCGATGAAGGCGACCTCGCCGCCTTCTTCGCGCAGGTACGCAGCCGCCAGCTGAGGCTGCACGTACTCCGTGTCGATGGTGACCGAAGCGCCCACTTCAGTCCTCGGCGTGCTTCTTCTTGTCCTTCTTTTCCTTCTTCTTCTTCTTCTTCTTGTCCGCCGTGTGCACGTGGTCGAGCTCGGGGAACTCGTTGTGCGCGTGCATCACGCCGACGTCGCGGAGCATCTTGCGCACTTCCATCCCGTGCATCTCTTCCTGGGCGATCTGCGTGCGCGCGTATTCCTCGAGGTAGACGCTGCGGTCTTCCACTTCCTCGAGCAGCTGTTTGTAGATGTCGAGCGCGACCTTCTCGTGAGAGAGGCTCTCTTCGAGAATGTCCTTCACCGAGTGTTTATAGCTCTCGGGGATGTCGGCGATGGTCAGCGTGGGGTGACCGCCGAGCCCGACGAGGATCTCACCTGCAGTCGACGCGTGCAGCAGCGACTCGGTGGCCTGCGCCTTCATGAACTGCACGATGGGGATGCGGTTCGGGCCTGCGATCATCAGCGAGTAGTGGGTGTAACGAACGACGCCTGCGAGCTCGAACTCCATGATGCGGTTGAGCAGCCCCTGCGTCGCTTCGGTGTCGAGCTCTTTCATGGCGTGCGTTGTAGCGATGCCTTCGACTTCCGTCACTCACTTCCCTTTTTCGGCCAACTGCTTCTTCTCACGATCAGTGGCGACCCGAATGCCCAGGAGGTCTGCGCGCAGCATGCGGCCTGCACCCCAATCTTCGTTGCCGCCGCCGAACTCGAGCGTCTCGCCCGCCACTTTTTCGGAGACCTTGGCGACCTTCTTGATCTTCTTGTCGACCTCGACCTTGCCCAGGCCAAAGGCCACACGCGCGGAGAGCGCGAAGCGGTTCTTGTCGTTGAACTCCTTGGCCTCGGTGAGCGACTTGATGAAGAGCTCGAAGTGAACGGGCTGGGCCATCCAGACGTTCTGCGAGAAGTCGGCGTCGGCCTTCGCGGCCGAGTTGCCGGGGTCGCCCGCCTTCGCCTCTGACCAGGTCAGCGCGATGCGGCCGAGCGGGTCGGTGCAGTCGATGGTGCCGTTGACGTCGATGTTGAACTTGCCGTTGGGCGCGTCGTACGGCGAGAGCACCACCTGCGCGGGGGCACGCAGCTTCACGATGTACTTGTTTGCGCGGGCCGCTTCGGCGAGTTCCTTGCGCCTGGCGGCGTTGGCCTTCTTCTCGTCGGGTGAGCCGCCGGGCGCATCACCGGGAAAGAGCGACCAGAAACCTTCAGGGCAGGGGCCGTCGGGGACGATGACGGTGGTCCGGCTGTCGTCGTACGGCGGGTCGAGCCTCACCACGTCGGTGGGCAACGCCTCGAGCTGGTCGCCTTTCTCCTTCTTCGCTTTCGCGTCGGCTTCCTGCTTCTTCTTGAGGGCTGCGAGTTGATCCGATGCACGGCCGCCGCCATTCGAGCACGCGAAGAGGGTCACCAGCAGGGAGGACAGAACGAGGACGCGCATGGGGCAGACTGTGCCGCACCTCGCGGCACACCTCCACCCTGCACTCCCTTTGATTCAATTGGCATCTGGCCCATTGTGCGCCGATGTCGATGGGCACACGCGGTCTCTTCCTGGTGGCGGTGGTCGGTCTGGTCGCCGGTATGGAAAGCGCGTGCAGCTTCGCGCCCCGGTGTTCGGCTTCGACCTGTTCGACGGGGTGTTGCGACTCCGCGGGCACCTGCCAGCCGGGGAGCTCCGACAGCCAATGCGGCGGGTTGGGCGTTTCGTGCTCGCTCTGTGGGCTCGGTCAGACCTGCCGCTTCGGAACTTGTTTGACCAGCTCCACCCCAACAGGTGGAGGGACCGGCGGCGGCTCGACCGGCGGGGGTGGTGGCGGCTCGACCGGCGGTGGTGGTGGCGCAGCCATCTGCAGCCCGTCGAACTGCGACGGGTGCTGCGATTCACGGGGCACCTGCGTGAGGCCGCCCAACAACGCGAACAACACCACCTGCGGCTCCGCGGGCAACAGCTGCGTCGACTGTTTCGCGAGCGCATCGACCTGCAACCCGACCACCTTGAGCTGCGCCAGCACGAACACGGGTGGAGGTGGAGGCGTCACGTGCGATGGCTGTCTGCTGCCCAGCAGTGCCTGCGTTCCCCTGAGCCGAACGAGCGTCATC
This sequence comes from Archangium sp., assembly GCA_043737315.1. Lineage (GTDB taxonomy): Bacteria > Myxococcota > Myxococcia > Myxococcales > Myxococcaceae > Archangium_A. The sequence continues at coordinate 12,148 of JAYTAT010000921.1, read as the reverse complement.
AACTGCGGGGCTGGGGGAGCGCGCTGCACCGCGTGCGCCCCGGGCGAGCTGTGCACGAGCGGCAGGTGCACCACGCCTTCGCCCGTCAAGCGCGTGGGCTCTTCGTGCGCGAACCAGGCGGACTGCATCGCCGACCTGGGCTCCTCCGCGATCTGCAAGCTGACGACGACCAGCGGCAACGCGAGCTATCCGGGCGGCTACTGCACCTTGAGGTGCGGTGCTCTCGCCTGCCCCTCGGGCTCGCAATGCGTGGCAGCGCAGACCCCCTTTGGTGAAGGCGACACGTTCTGCTGGGATCTCTGCGGCACCAACGACACCTGTAGAACGCCCGGCTACGCTTGCTATCAATTGCAATCGGGCAGCGCTTGTTGGCTCAGCCCGCTGCCACCCATCGACGCCGGCGTGCCCGCTGACAAAGTCGGCAATGCGTGCACGAGCACGAACGACTGCATCAACCCGCCTGACACGGGAGGCACCTGCCTGACGTCCGAGTTCATGTCGACCTGGCCGGGCGGCTACTGCTCGAAGGTCAACTGTCTCTCCAACGCCGAATGTGCAGCCGACGGAGGCGCGCTGTGCCTGGGGCTCGACTCCCGCCAGAACGTGTGTACCCGCAAGTGCACTGACTGGGCCGCGGGCCAATCCAACTGCCGGACCGGGTACACGTGTACGCAGTACTTCACCGGGCTCCCCGATGGCGGCACGCGGGGAAGCACCGATGGCTTCTGCTTTCCGTGACCCTTTCGCGGATCGCCGTGACGCGGAGGCAGGCTCTGGTGTTTGCTGTCGAAGCTCATGGGCCGGCTCTCTTTGGTGTTGGTGTTTTTGTCCTGCGCCTCCACGGGCTCTTCCAGTTCGATCAAAGCGCCGGCCGCTGAGGCGGCGCCGGCACCTGCAGCAGGCGGGGACGATCTCGCCCGCGCGTTCGACCCCGAAGCAGAGAAGCCCAGACCCGTGCTGGTCAGGCCGGCCATCGCCGCGCCCGTCGACCGCACGCTGGGCTTCAAGGCGGCGCTCTCGGAAGGTCAGTCAGCGCTCAAGTCGAAGCAGTTCGACGCAGCCAGAGAGGCGGCCTCGCGGGCGGTGAAAGCAGCAGAAGGGCTTGACGGGGAAGCACGGCATCAGGCGGGCCAGCTCGCGTTCAAGGTCGAGCTCGCGAGTGGAGATCCGTCAGCGGCCCGTGACGCTGCCACGGCGTGGCGGCTGGCGTGTGGCCCGGAGAAAGCAGACCCGTGCCGCAACGCGGCGCTCGCGGGGCTGATGACGGTCAGCAAGCTGAAGGGCGCCGACAAGAAGCTTCTCAAGCAGGTGCGAGAGCTGCAGGACGCAGAGGTCTGCGCCGCGAAGATTGAACGCGCCGCGAAGGCCCACCCCTGTGAGCCGACAGCGGTGCGACTGGGTTCGCGCGAGGAGGATCTCTATCTGGTGCAGCGCGTGAAGCTGGGCCAGGCGCTGCGGGAAGATTCCGAGGGGCGGCAGGGGGCGATGCTGGAAAAGGCCGAGGGCCACTGCGAGCTGGTGCAGTGCGCGGGTCTGCGGCGGAAGGCCTTGAGCAAGCTCATCGGGCATGCGCGGGCGAAGAACGACGTCGATGGCGCGGTGAAGCTGGCGATGCGCGAGGTGGCGGTGATCGCGGCGGGGGTGCCGGAAGACACGCGCGCGTGGACTCGCACCGCGATGCTCGATCAGACGTGTGTTTCCTACGACACCGCGCACGGCGCAGGGAGCTGCCGCGCGCTCGAGCGCAAGGTGCTCGGCCGGTGGACCTTTCATGACTACAGCCGCGACCAGGCAGGCCAGGGCCTCTCGGCGGATCAGGTGCGCATGGTGAACGAACACTTCGCGCCGCTGCTGCAGGAGTGCCTGGCTGATCAGGCCAAACGCATGACGCCACCCGATGCGCAGCGCTTCGAGATGCGGTGGGTCGTCTTCAACGATGGGCGCGTGGGAGAGTTGCACCTCCGCCGGGATCTCGACGAAACGCAGCTGGCGAAGTGCTTGCGCGCGCAGTTCAACGGCTGGCGGTATCCGCGGTACGAGGGCGAGTATCAGAACGTCGAGCAGAGCTTCACGGTGACCGCGATCGAGCGCCGCCGTTGATCCCCTTTCCCCCTGGGCCCTCTGGGTGAGGGTGAGGGCGCTTTCACGAAGTATAGAAACCCATCGAAAACCGCGAAGTCATCCACACGAGCATCACCCCACTGAAAGCAAGCCAGAGGATCGCGGCTCGCCGGCGGCGCTCCAACACCAGCGCCGCCTGAAGAAAGAACGGAAACACGGCGATCACGTACCGGCCCAGGCCGATGAAATCTCGGCTGCTGATCAACGGCAGACCCACCGCGACCGCCGTGTACACCGCATACCCCCAGCCCAGGCTCTTGCGCATGGGCCACGCCGACGCGAGCGCCGCAAACGCGAGCACCGCGTGAAACAACGGGAATACGAGATCGACCCGCTTCATCTTTTCCAGCGCGCCGTACTTGAAGACCGCCGCGGGCCCCGACAGCTGCTGCCACCCGGCCTGCGTGGTGACGAAGCCGATGGGATCATCAAACCTCCACCAGAGGAACGTCATGAACGCGAGGAGCCCTGCGGCCGAAGCCGCTGGCAGTAAATCCTTCACACGCAACGGAAGCCCTGCGGCCCGCCGCAGCTCGAGGTGTCGAACGAGCAACCCCAACACCACCGCTGGCGCGATCGGCCGCGTTGCGGTGGCGAGCGCACCGAAGAACGTCGCCCACCCCACCTTGCCGCGCTCGAGTTGAAGAAACGCCAGAGTCACGCAGAGCAGAAACAGCGCATCTGAATAGACCGCGCCCACGATGTAGAAAGCGAACGGCCAGAGCACGAGCAGCCAGGTCGCGAGGCTTGCGGACTCCGGCTTGAGCTGTCGGGCCCACTGCGAGAACACCACCACCGCGGCTGCGCCAAAGATGAACGTCAGCAGAATGCCGGCGAGGAACACGTTCATGCCGGTGAGCATCACGGCGCGCATGGCCAGCGGGTAGAGCGGGAAATACGCAGCCGCGCTCTGCTGCGTCGCGGAGTAGTTGTACTCGCGCAGGGCGATCTGCTCGTACCAGCCCGCATCCCAACGAACCCACATGTCGAGGAAGGGCCAGGTGAAGTGCTCAATCTGCCGGCCCGAACCGGGCACGCCGAGCAGGGTGATGCTCACGCTGCCCACGACCGCACACGCAGCGGCCACGGCCAGGAAACGCCAGAGCGCCTGCGAGGGACGGATACTCACGGCGCACCTATACCGCTCAAGGGTCGGAAGCGGCCTTGAAGAAGGCAGTGGGCAGCGATCTTTGCGTTGCTCGGTGCGGGGCAGGCCTCGTAGCCATCGGCGAAGACCTTCATGTGATGGGTTCTCGCGGAACAACCCCGTGTCTCGCGCGGAGCGACTCGGTTGGCGCACCCTGAACCGGCACCGGGTGCGTCGTTCCTGTGGGCAAACCATCGCGAGCCCGCGACGATTCTCCAGGCCATGACAACCCTGATGACACGCGTGACAACAGGGTTGCTACGGCCGGGAGACTCGTCCGGCTTCCGACCTGCCTCAGCCACGCATCCTTGCTCGAGCCGAGGGCCTGACTGAACCGAGCAAAGCGCAGAACCCCAAAGGTGACTGCGCTTCTTTGAGCCGGCTTGAAGCAACGGAGAACGGGGCGGCCTCATCGCTTTCGCGGGGCTTGCGAGCGCCTACACTCGGCACCATGACGCTCGAGTTCCTCGCCCATCTCGATCTTTCCGCGGCCAGCGGGCTCGTTCACCGCGACGGGCTTCTCTATTCAGTCGCCGACGATGGCCTCGAGTTGCTGCGCACCGAGCTCGACGGCAGCAAGCCCATGCGACTGCCTTTGAGTGACACGCCTGCGCGCACGCACATCGCCAAGAGCAAGAAGCCTGACTTCGAGGCGCTGATCAGCGTCGGTCGTGAGCTTCTCGCGATTGGTTCTGGGTCGACCGCGGCACGGTGCTTCGCGATCTCGCTCGATCCGGAATCGCTCGTTCGGCGGACCATCGATCTTCGCCCGCTCTACAGCGCGCTCAGCGGCACCCTCCATGAGCTGAACATCGAAGGTGCGGTCATCACGCAAGACGCCGTGTTCCTCGCCCAACGAGGCAACGGCGCCCGCAAGCAGAACGCGCTCGTTCGGCTGGTTCGCGGCGTCTTCGAGCGGGAGTTGACCTGCGGCGTGCTGACGGCGGCGTGTCTGCAGAGCGTGACGTCGGTCGCTCTCGAAACCTTCGAGGGCGTTTCGCTCTCGCTGACCGACCTGTGCAGTGGGCCGGGGTCTCAACTGATCTTCACCGCCGCGGCTGAGGCGACGGAGAATCCCTACGACGACGGCGTGGTTTCGGGGTCGATCGTCGGCGTGATCGATCACAGCGGCCTTGCGACTCGGCGGGTGATTGCACCCGGGGTGAAGCTCGAGGGGGTGTGTTGGCTGAACGGGGAGTTGCGGCTCGTGGCAGATCCGGATGACCCGAGTGCGCGGGCTCCGTTGTTTCGCGTTGCCTGGGACTAGATGGTACGAGGTTTGAGTGATGCCCCGGTGGGTCCTCTTCAGCGTGGTGTTGTTCCTCGGGTGCGGCCGGGTGTGTTCGCGCCCCGAGACCGTCAACGGCCTCGACGGCGGCGCCTCGAACTGCGTGCAGAACACCGACTGCCCTCGCCCCTCGAGCGTGCTGGTCTGCGGGATGGATGAAGATCAACTCCGTGACTGCATCGCCTGCATCGACAACCGCTGCGTGCGATACCGCCCCGAGGCGTGCCCATGAGCTGGGTCACTTCGCCTCGGCCAGCCGTCCGCTCCGCTCCCGTCTGTCTCGCGCAGCCTTCAGCTGCTGGCGGCTCCGTTCCATGAGATGGCTGCCGCTCGCCGTGCTGCTTGCGCTCAGTGCCTGCCGCAAGGACGACGCGACCGCGCATCTCGAACGCGCTCGCACCGCCCAGTTCGAACAAAGGCACGACGTCGCCATCGCCGAATACAAGCTGGCGCTCGACCTGCTCGAACGTGACAGCTCAGCGCAGAGCAACCTCTACCGGGCGCGCGCTCTCCGGGGTGCAGCCGATCTCTACGCCTTCCAGCTGAACGACCCGCGCCGCGCGGTTGAGGTGTACCGCGAGCTGATCACCGTCTGCCCGGAAGCACCGGAGACCCTGGAAGGCCGGCTCCACCTGGCCGGTTTGCTCTGGCACCAGTTCCGCGATCTCCGGGGTGCGATCGCCGAGTACACCTCCGCGCTCGCCCGCAATCCGCCGCAGTCGGCCGAGCTCTCCTTCACGGTGGCCAAGCTCTACTTCGAGCTGCAGGACTACGAACAGTGCGAGCTCGAAGCCGGCAAGGTCTCGCAGAAGTTCGAGACGAGCGTCTGGGTGGATGACGCGCTGTACCTGCGCGGGCAAGCGCTGGCGATGATGGAGGGCCGCAAGCCCGAAGCCGCGCGCGTCTTCCTCGACCTGATCGATCGTTTCCCCGACTCCGAGCTGCGCGCGCACGCGCTGGTCGAGCTGGGCCGGGTCAAGGCCGACGCAGGCGAGCCCGAAGCGGCGATCGAACTCTGGGTCGACGCGCTCAAAACGCACCCCACCCCGCTGGCCGTGCAGGCGCAGATCGCGCTCGTGCGGGGCCGGCTGCGCGCCACCACGCCGCGTACCGTCGGCGATGCGACCGCTGCTTTCGACTGGGACAAGTTCCCGGTCTACGAGCGGCGCGGCGGAGAAGAGGCGCCCGTGGGCAAGGCACCGCTCCCCAAGACCTCTGCCGAGGCCGTAGGCGGCACTGCCGAAGAAGCCAAACGCGAGCTGAAGATGCCCGCGGAGAACGCGGCACCCAGCAAGACCCCGTGAAGCGGAAATTGCGAATGAGGCGCAGCGACCAGAACGGGTAGGCTCGAGCGTCATGCGACTCCTGCTGGCAGTGGTGGTGCTGGGCGGCTTCAGCTGTGCGGGGTTCAAGTCGGTCGAGCGCGGTGACTGGCGCCTCGTCTACGTCGACACCGCCCAACGTGACGCTGAAGCGGCGCGCGAAGTGGTGACTCGCGACGCCTACGAAGCCGAGGTGAACGAAGGCACGCGCCGCGGGTGGGACCCGAGCCCCGGCTTCGTGTTCCCGCTGCTCCACGAGGTCGCCAAGATCGGCCTGCGCGTGGGCGAGATCGCTGGCTTCCGCATCGATGAAGACAGCCAGGCCGAGCTGCTGGTCGATGGCTCTGGCGTGGAGCTCTTTTGGGGCCCCCTCGAAAAGAAAGATGGCTGGAAGGGTGACAGCGACGTGACGGTGCGTGAGTCGTCGCTTTTCGTGAAGGGGACCCGAGCGGGCTCAGCGGTGCTGCGGCTGATCCGGGGGTCTTCCACGAAGGATGTGCCGGTGGCGGTGAAGTGAAACGAGCGGCGTGCGTGCTGCTCGTGTTGTGCGCCTGTGCCAGGGACCGCGCTGACCCGCGCCTTGCAGAGATCACCACGCCACTGCACGCCACCATTCGGGTCATCGACGCGCCTCGCGAACGCACCTGCGCGGGCACGTTCGTCGAACAGCTCACGTGTCTCACCACGCGCGCTGCGCGGCAGGGCTGCGTCTACATCGAGGTGGGCGCTGCCGCTGACGCACCAGAGTTCCGCAGGCAAGCCGACCCCATCCGCTGTGTCTTCATGGACGGACTGGACAACCGCGCAACGCTGGCCCATCAACCGGCGAGGAAGGCCACCCTCTTCGTCGACCCCACAGGGGAGCGATTGGTGGTCGACCTCGTCGACTCGGTCCATGCGGTCTACCTGCGCAAGGGCCAACTGGTGACCTACCGCCACCTCTGGGACGGCCCCACCACGCGCCCCGGTGGGCTGATGCGGCCCGATGGCACGTTGAACTGGGCCCTCATTCCTCCGTACCTGGCAGTGCTCGACGCGCTTCGGCTGGAGGCGCTGTCCGAGGCCGAACTCGACGACCTGCTCGCCACCACTTCGGAAGGAAAGAACGCGCTCAAGCAGTCGCTGCGGGACGTGATGGAGTCCTCCGACGTGGTGGGTGACCACGTGGCGCGCGCTCTGTTGAAGCTCGATGAGGTCGACCGAGTGCAGCTCAAAGAGCACTTGTTCAAGAGACTTGCTTCAGGTGACTTCGGAATGTTGGCCTGGTTCCTCGCGCACCCCGAGCAGCAGACACCCGAGTTTCTTTCCGCGCTCGAGCGGGGCGTCACGACTGTTTCGGGCGAGGACATCGCGGGAATGCTCGCGCTCGGGAGGCTCGCCCCTGAACGCGCGGAGCGGATCGCGTGCGAGTCGCTCGAGCAGACTTGGCTCAGGAACCGCTCGGACGGGTACGTCTCATTTTCGCCCGACGAAGCGGCCCTCGGAATGATCGTCTCGCGCAAGTCAAAGTGCCCCTGGGTGATGCCGCTGCTCGAGCAGAACACCTGCAGCCAGGAGCTGCGCTGCGACCCCTTCGCCGATGACCACCTTCAGACGCCGCTCTGCACCGCTGCACAGAGCGCCAGCGCGCTGCGGCGAACGTTCGACCCCGAAGCCGAACCGGTCGAGTCAGACTGGGGCGCGCTGCTCATCGCGGCCGCACAGCTTCAAGGGCCGCTGCCCGCTTCGTTCAAGTTCGCCAGCGACCGAAGGCAGTACGCCCTCAGCTACACCTTCCTGGGCTCTGAAGCAGACGACCCCTGCAGGCATCTGAGCCTCGAGCCGGCGGCGTGGGGCTGCAACCTGCCCGCCCCCATCAGCGCAGCGACCATCGAGTCATGCCGGTTGGTCATCGACGACACGAAGAAGACGCTGACCCTCACGCCCGTGGAGCGCTGGGAAGCAACCGGCGAATGAAGGGCGTGCACGTGCAGCGCGTGTTCACCCCCGAAGGCACCCTCACCACTGAGAACTGCTGCTTCGAAAGTGCAGACCAGAAGCTGGCGAGCTCGGAACCATCGATGAGGTGATGCGGGCGACCCGCCGGGCGGAAAGTTCGATGCGCTCAACGTGCGCTGCGGCGACGAGGGCAAGCATCAGAACGAACCGGGTCGTAACCACGTAGGCTGCCCGCACGTGCGCACGGGAATTCTCATCTTGTTTCTCTGCTCGAGGGTGGCCGCCGCGCAGCAGGATCCCGACCCGTGGTTTGCGCCCGACAAGGCGCTGCACTTCTCGTTGAGCGCGGGCATCGCGGGCCTGGGCTACGGCGGCGCCGCGCTCTTCACTGAAGATCGCAACGTGAGGCTCGCCGTCGGCGCAGGCCTCGCGTTGACCGCCGGCGTGACGAAGGAGCTGCTCGACCTCGCGGGGCTCGGACAGCCGTCGTGGAAGGATCTGGCGTGGGACCTCGCCGGCACCGCCACGGGGGTGCTGCTCTCGTGGCTTGTGGATCTCCTCGTCACGTCGTTCACCTCGCCCTGCGTGAGCGGCGTGAGAGCCCCGTGCCACGGCGGGTGACAGCGGCGCTTCGGGCAACGCGCGCGCGCCGTCTCGACCTGAGGGTGATGTTCCCGGTTCTTCCTCGAGATCAACATCGAGCCTCGCCCCTTCACCCGACCCGTTTCTGACGGCCGCGCAGGAAGAAGGTGCGCATGGGCCCTTTGCCCTTCACTTCCACCATGCCGCGCTCCTCGAGCACGAAGGTGTCTTTCAACCGCGCGTGCGAGTCTTCACTGACCTGAATGGCGCCGGGCTCGCCATGCGACTCCATGCGCGCGGCCACGTTCACCGCATCGCCCCACAGGTCGTAGACGAACTTGGAGAGCCCCAGCACACCCGCCACCACCGGCCCCGAGTTGATTCCGATGCGCACCTGATACGGCCCGCGCGTCTTCGAGATCTCCCTGACCGCCTCGAGCATGCCCAGCGCCATGTCGGCCACGGCTTCGGCGTGATCGGCCCGGGGCGTGGGAACGCCTCCGACCACCATGTACGCGTCACCGATGGTCTTGATCTTCTCGAGGCCGAACTCGAGCGTGAGTCGATCGAAGGCCGTGAAGACGTCGTTGAGCAGGCCCACCACTTCAGCGGGTGGCGTCTTCGACGAGAGCTTGGTGAAGCCCACGATGTCGGCGAAGAGAATGGTGCCTTCTTCGAAACGCTCCGCGATGACCCCGGGGTTGTCGCGCAACCGCGCTACGATCGCCCGCGGCAACATGTTGAGGAGCAGCGCGTCGCTGCGTTCCTTCTCGACTCGCAGCGCTGACTCGACGTGCCGGCGCTCTGAGACATCGCGCACCACCACCACGGCCTCGTCGGCACCTGAACGGGACGCGCGCGCTTCGTAGTGCCCCGCGGTACCGGCCACCGTGAGCTCGTATTCGAAGGACTGCGTCAGCCCGGTGCTGACCGCCTTCCGAATCATCTCGACATAGGTGGCCGCGATCGCCGCAGGGAGCAGCTCTTTGACCGTGCGCCCCACCCGCTGCGAGCCGCTGACCACCGTGGCCATGCCGCGCGGCTCCATGACGTCGCGGTAGGTGCCATCGACCGCGACCCGCACCACGAGATCAGGCGTGGCCTCGAGCAACGCACGCAGCCGGGTGGAGTCAGCCTCCAGCGCGGCGACCCTGGCGGTGAGAAGCTCGAGCTCGGAGGGCATGGGTGACAGCATCGGGACCGATCCACAGGTCTGCAAGTATTCAAATCCACAAGTTGGGTAGGGAGCGGGGCTTTACTGGGGGGGGTGGGCTGGGGCAGAAGACCGCTCGATGCTCCGCTACGCAGCCGATTGGCGAACGATTTTCTTTCTGTGTCTCTTTGCGACCCTGGCCACCACGGGCTGGGTGCTTGACCCGTCGGGCCCCTTGCTGGTGCTCTGGGTGGTGGTGACTGCCGTCAGCTCGTGGATCTGCGCGGTGGCCGCTCACAACACGGTGCACTGCCCCGTCTTCAAGCAGCGCTGGGCCAACCGCATCTTCCAGGTCTGGGTGAGCCTCTCGTACGGGTTCCCCATCAGTGAGTACGTGCCGGGCCACAACCTCTCGCACCACAAGTTCACCCAGGAGCGCGAAGACGTCATGCGCACCAGCAAGGTGAACTTGCGCTGGAACCTGCTCAACTTTCTGCTCTTCTTCTTCGCGGTCGGCCCGGGCGTCACGACGGGCAACTTTCGCTACCAGAAGATGATGAAGGCGCGCCTGCCGCAGTGGAACCGGCAGCTGTTGATCGAAATGATGATGGTGTGGGGCGTGAAGGCGGGCCTGCTGATGATCGATTGGAAGAAGGCGATCCTCTTCGTGATCATTCCCCACCTGTTCGCGGTGTGGGGCATCACCACGGTGAACTTCCTGCAGCACGACGGGTGCGACGCGGATCACCCGGTGAACCACTCCCGCAACTTCATGGGCAAGGCCTTCAACTGGTTCACCCTGAACAACGGCTTTCACGGAATTCACCACGCGACGCCCGGCCTGCACTGGAGCCTCACGCCCGCAGCGCACGCCGAGCGATACCACCCGACCATTCACCCCGAGCTCGAGCAGGCCTCACTCGCGGTCTACATGTTCAGGGCGTTCATCTACCCGGGTAAACGCGTCACCTTCGAGGGCAAGCCGGTGGTCATCGTGGGTGAAGGCCCCGACCACGACTGGGTGGGCGCCAGCCGTGAGACCGCGGCCAGCGAACTCGGAGCGATGGGCAGCGGCAGCTGAAGTGCTCGCTCAAACCTCACCCGCGGTGAGGGTGCCCGCGCGGTTCTGACTGCGCGGCACCCCATCGCCGGTCAGCGGTAGTCGACCTGGTACTCCGCCATGGGGAACAGGGTGTTCTTCCCGGTCACCACCTCGCGCGTGAGCCCCGACAGCCCAGGCACCTTCTTGAACAAGGGCCGCAAGCCAGAGGCCTCGACCGTCTTGCTCAGCAGGCTGACCGCCAGCTCGGGCGACTCTTCGTCATCCGAGCCCCGGTTGAGCAGTTCTTCGAGGAAGCCCCTCTTCCGGTCGAACAGCTTGAGGGCGACCGTCTCACCCGCGGGGATGCTGGCTTTCTCGCGCGCGAGCTTGATGGCCGCGGGGAAGCCGCCCAGCTCGTCGATGAGGCCGTTCTCTTTGGCATCGCTGCCCAGCCACGTACGACCCTGCGCGAGCTCCTGCATCTTGTCCTTGTCCATCTTGCGGCCATCGGCGGCGAGCGAGACGAAGCGGTTGTACGAGGCGAAGAGATCGGTGTCCCACTGCTTGGCCTCGGCGTCGCTGAACTTGCGCGCGGCGATCAACATGTCGGCGTGCTCGCCCACCTTGAAGGTCTCGTTGTTGAGGCCGAGCTTCTCGTAGAGGCCGCCCAGGTTGGGCACCACCGTGTAGATGCCGATGGATCCGGTGGACGTCGTCGGCTGCGCCACGATCGCCGTTGCGTCCATCGAGACCCAGTAGCCACCAGAGGCCGCCACGTCGCTCATCGAGACGATGACCGGCTTCTTCGCCCGCGCCAACGCGACTTCGCGCCGCACGTAGTCGCAGCCGAGGCCTGCCCCACCGGGCGAGTCGACGCGCATGATGATCGCCTTCACCTCGTCATCTGCGGCGGCCTTGCGCAGCGCCTTGATGAGCGGCTCGCTGCCCTGGTTCGAGTCGCCCCCGAACGGATCATCGCTGCCCTTGCCCGAGACGATGAGGCCGACCGAGTAGACGAGCGCGATGGTGTGTTTGCCTTCTTCGAGACCGGCTTCGCTGGGGTCGATGTTGCGGTAGCGACCCGCAGAGACGTACGGAATCTTCGTCTTCCCGTCGATGCCGAGCTTGGTTCGGATGAGCGCCTCGACCTCGTCTTGATAACCGAGCATGTCGATGAGCTTCTGCTCGAAGGCCCAGTCTGACTTGGTGTGACCTTCTTCGATGAGCGACTTGACCTTCTCAGGCTCGAGCTTGCGGAAGCGCGCGACCGCCTCGACGAGGTGGTTGAAGGTGGCGTCCATGTTGAAGCGGATCATCTCTTTGACTGGTTCGGTGAACGCCTTCGAGCCGGTCTGCTCACCAGAGACCGACTTGTACTTGCCGTAGCGGAAGTACTGCACCTCGACGCCGAGCTTCTCGAGCAGGCCTGGGTAGTGGCTGATGTCGCTGGCCAGGCCGTTGAACTCGAACCACGAGTCTTTGGGCATCACGATGGTGTCGGCGGCGATGGCCAGGGCGTACTCGCGTTCAGAGAGCGCCTCGCTGAAGACGATGA
>JAYTAT010000920.1:0-6823 GCA_043737315.1 Archangium sp. | reverse complement strand
CCATGACCATCAAGCTGGCCGCCGTCATCGAGCCCAACGCCGCGCGCTACAAGGCCGTCGTCGACGCGTTGAAAAAAGCCGGCCTCAAGGTGTCTGCCGCGCGTGAGCCTGAGCAGCTGGGCCGCGAGCAGCTCGTCGTGCTCGGAGGCTCACTCAAGAGCCCCACCCGCGTCGCGCGTGAAGTGCGCCGGCACGCGCCCGGGGCGGTGCTGTTCGCGGGTCAAGCCAGGGGCTTCAAGGCGCCGTGGGCCGATGGTGTGTTGCCGCTGCCTGTCTCTGCGAATGATCTGAAAGTGCGCCTGGCCGAGCGGCTGAAGCCCAGCACCGCTGCGACGCCCGCTCCCCGGCCCGGCGAGGGCATTCTCGACCTCACCACCAATTTTTACACGTTCGCGCATTTCAAAGAGGTGCTCTTCGTCGAGGTGAAGCGGGCGCGCCGCTACGGCTTTCCGCTCGCGCTGGCGCTGGTGGCGTTCGACCCCATCTCCGGCAAGATGGACCCTGACCTGCAGACTCAACTGATGGGCGGACTGGCGCTGGCGATTCGACGTTCGCTGCGTGACACCGACTATCCCGTGCAGCAGTCGGCCGATCGGGTGCTGCTGCTGATGCCGCACACCGATCTCGCGGGTTCCCTCATCGTCGCGCGACGCATCTGTGAGCGCGTGGCGCGGGCGACGCTGCAGGCGGGCGAGACGGTGCTGCACCCCACCATCTCCGTCGGCGTGGCTGCGGGAGAACCGGGGCGCGAGTACGGCTTCTCCGATCTGGTTCGCCAGGCGCAAGACGGGCTGAGCGCGGCGGTGTCACGCGGAGGCAACCGGGTCGAGTTCGTCACGCAAGTCGCAGGCGCGAGCCCCACGCCCGTGGGCGCCCCGCTTCCGCCCGGCATTCCCCCGCTCTCTGGGCCCTCTGGCAAAGGGTCAGGGTGAGGAAGTCAGTCTTGAAATATTTCGCAGCTGAGCAAGCAAACCTGCGGGCGAAGGCGGGACAGGGGGTTCACGCTTACGGGCCGCTCAACTCCATCGCGTCGACCCGGTTCCGGCCGCCCTTCTTGGCGCGGTAGAGGTACTTGTCGGCCGCAGCGATCAAATCTTCCGGCTGCGCGAAGTCTGAATCGAGCACGGTCGCCACGCCCAGGCTGATGGTCACGTGAATGGGCGTGCCGTTGAAGACGAACTCCGAACCATCGACGGCGCGGCGACAGCGTTCAGCGCAGCGAATCGACTTCTCGGAAGCCGACTCACGAAGCATGAGCGCGAACTCTTCACCGCCGTAGCGGGCGAACAGGTCTTCCTGCCTCACCGTTTCGGCCACCTTCGCCGCCACCTTCTGCAGCACGTAGTCGCCCGCGGGGTGACCATAGGTGTCGTTGATCTTCTTGAAGTGATCGATGTCGAGCATGACCATCGAAAGCGGCACGCGGTGGCGCAGGCAGTACGCGAACTCTTTTCGCAACGTGTCGAGGAAGTACTTCTTGTTGAAGATGCGGGTCAGGCCGTCGCGCGTGGCGCTCTCGTAGATGGAGCGCTGGTATTCCTCCTCGAGTTGGTCCTGAATCGAGAACTTCACCACCGAGTTGGCGCCGATCTGAATCTTGTCGCCGTCCTGCAGGGTGGCCACGTTCACCTTGATGCCGTTGAGGAAGGTGCCGTTGGTCGAGCCGAGATCGACCAACTGAAAGTGCCCGTTGGGCGCCATGGTGATCTTGCAGTGTTTGCGGCTGATGCCGTCGTCTTCGACCTGGAGCTGCGTGTCGGGCGCGCGGCCCATCACGAACTCGCCCTTGTCGAGCTTGACCATCTTGCCGATCGTCGCTGCCGACTTGGCGCTGATGATGATCAGGTAGGCGCTGGCGACCGCTTTGCTCTCGCCGAGCAGATCGCTGATTTTATGTACTGCGGTCTTGTCCTCAGCCATCGATCGCCTGTGGGGGCACGCTAGCACTCACGTTCGTTCACCTGCCACAGATCGCTCGAGGTACTTGCGCAACGCGTCACCCGAGTGATTTGCCAAGCCGTGCATCAACTTCACCACTGCTGCCGACACGGTCATATCTCCCCCGCTGATGGCGCCATGCGTGCGCGCCGCGTTGCCTGACTCGTACTGCGAGAGATCCACCCCGTTCCGGTGAGCCTGACTGACGACCAACACCGGAACCCCCAAATCATGTGCCCGCTCGAAAAAGGGCGTGAGCGACCTGCCCAATTCTTTCGAGGAAGGGAAGTTACCCGCTCCGTACGCTTCCACCACCACCCCTTTTACTTTCGGAAGAATCGCCATCGGGATCGCGGGGTCCAACCCCGGGAAAATGCGGAGCAGGAACACCCGCGGCTCCACCTTTGCGGTGAGTTTGAAGCGACCCTCCCAGGCCACCCCCTTCGAAAACCGCGCGTCGACCCCCAACACGCCCAGCACGGGATGGTTGGGGCTGTCGAAGGCGTCGTACTCGGCGATCGACACCTTTCTGACCCGGTTGCCCCGGTAGAGGTGCGAGTCGAAGCACACGGTGACCTCGCGCGGGCCGTGAATGGCCGAGGTCACCGCGTCGATGAGATTCAAGCGCGCGTCGGAGCGGATCTCACCCAGCGGCCGTTGCGCCCCCGTGAGCACCACCGGCTTCTTGAGGCCCTGCAGCATGAACGAGAGCGCGCAAGCGGTTTCGGCCAGGGTGTCGGTGCCGTGAGTGACCACCGCGCCGTCGAACTCGGGCAGCCGTTTGGCCAGCCGCTCGGCGAGCTTCGTCCACAACTCGGGCTGCATCTCGCACGAGTCGATGTTGCTGAAGACTTCGAATTCGAGGCTCGCCAGCTCCGTTAGTTCGGGCACGCGCTCGCGGACAGTGCGAAAGAAAGAGCCGGGCTTGAGCGCGTCAGGGCGGCGGCCCGACATGCCCAACGTGCCGCCGGTGTGCACCAGGAGGATTTTTTTCATGTTGAGATCGAGCGGTCGGCGTTCCTTTACAAGGCAGCACCCGGTGGCTACAACGACTCGCATCGTGGCGCACCTCCTCGCGAAATCTCTGGCGCTGGCGGCGACGGTGTTGCTGCTCACTTCGGGCGCGGCGCTGGCTCAAACCGACCCCGCCCGGGTGCTCGAAGGCGTGCCCGGCTTCGACTTCAACCGGCTGCCCGCCCCCGCCAAGCGCGAGCTGGTCAGCGTGTTGACCGATGAGTTCGACTACTGCGGCCGGCCGCTCACCCTGCTCGCCTCGTTGAAGAAGGGTGATGCCTGCAAGCACACCCGCCGGCTGGTGGGCCTGGGCGCGACGATGGCTGCGGAAGGTTCGGCTGCGAGCGAGATCATCGTGACCTTGAGCCGCTACAATCAGGGCTTCAACAAGAGCCGCGCGACCTTCAAACCCGACGACCGCCAGTGCGTCGGCCCCAAAGACGCGAAGGTCACCCTGGTCGAGTTCAGCGACTTCGAGTGCCCCGCCTGCGCCGCCGCCCGCCCCATTCTCGAGGCGTACGCCAAGCAGCGCCCTCAGGTGCGGTTCTGCTGGATGGCGTACCCGCTCCCGATGCACCCCAACGCGGTCTACGCGGGTCAGGCCGCCCTGTTCGCGCGCGACGCGGGCAAGTTCTGGCAGCTGCACGACGCGCTGTTCGACAACCAGCTGTCGATCTCCGAAGAGTTCATCCGCCAACTGATCACCAAGCAGGGGCTCGACGTGAAGGCCTTCGAGAAGGTGGTGGTCGCCAAGAAGTACCTCGAGGAGATCGAGTCGATGAAGGAGGCCGGCAAGAAGGCAGGCGTCGACTCCACGCCTTCGATTTACCTGAACGGCCGCAAGTACAACCTCGGCCTGAGCGCCGAGTCCCTCTCACTGGCGGTCGATGACGAGCTCGACTGGGTGACTGGCAACAGCGCCTGGCCCTCGAACTGACCTTGGACGCGCGATTCCTCGTCGATGCTCGCGGCTGGTTGGCCCCTGCAGACGGCGGGGGTTCGCCCCTGAGCGGCCGCACCGGCTACTTCCGGCTGCAGAACACGTCGCCCGACTGGATTTTGTTGCTGCGCAGCCCGGCGCAAGGCGGCATGCAGGAAACCCGCCCCCGCGTGGTGCTCTCGGGTGACTGCGGCGCGTTTCACCTCGCTGACCTGATCGCGTTTCTGGGCCAGTCCCGCTGGACGGGCGTGCTGCGCGTCACCGCGCCTTCGGGCGAACGCAGCCTGCTGCTCAAAGACGGCGACGTGCGCTCGGCGGCCAGCGACTCTTCGGGCGATCGCATCGGCGAGGTCATGGTGCGCATGGGGTACGTCACCCGCCTCGCGCTCGAGAAGGTGCTCGCTGAAGCGCCACCTTCACGCATCGGCAAGGCGCTGGTCGAGCGCGGGCTCATCAAGGCGCACGATCTCTACAAGTGCCTCAACGAGCAGATCAGCGAGATCTTCCACGGGATCATGCTGTCGAAGGAAGGTGCGTTCGCGCTCATCGATCAAGAGATCGACGAGAAGGCGCTGACGCACAACCTCTCGCTGTCGATGAACGGCCTGCTGATGGACAGCATCCGCAAGATCGACGAGCTGACCCAGTTCCGAAAGCGCATCCCGCACGGGCGCATGTACGTGCTGCCGCGCAAGCAGCCTGAAGACGAGATCGAGCCCGAAGAGGCTGCGGTGCTGGCGTACGTCGACGGCCGGCGTACGGTGATCGAAGTCGGGCAGCTCGCGCGGTTTTCCGAGTTCGATGCCACGCGCATCGTGCACCACTTGATGGAGATGGGCCTGGTGAAGGTCGCCGAGGAGCCCAATGCCGCGCCCGTGGCGTCCACCACCTCGTCGATCAACCTCACGCCAGTGGCCGCTAAACGCCCTGCCCCGCCGGCTGCGACCAAGCAGGTGGTGCTCTCGGTCGAGATGGTGGTCGGCGTGTTCAACACCATTTTTCGCGAAGTGCGGGATGAAGTGGCCGCGCGCGGCACGCTCGAGCCCTTCCTCACCTCGGCGAACGCCGCGCTCAAGGGCAACGGCGTGTCGACCTCGCCGGTGCTCAACGGAATGTCATTCGGCGACGACGGCATGCTCGAGTCAGCCGAGCTCGTCGAGAAGTACGCGCAGCTCAGCGCCGAAGGTCACATGGGCGCCGAGCCGCTCACCTCGCTCAAGCAGGCGCTCTCTGACGTGATGTTCTTTCTGCTCTTCCAGGCCGGTGAGCTGCTCGAGTCTGCCGCGGATGAAGAGCTCGCGCGAAGGGTCAAAGAGCATCTGGCCGCGCTCGAACCGAAGTGACCATGTTGCTCCCTACATTGACGGTTGATCTTCCGGGCTGCGGCGGCACGTTCAAAGGCACGCCCGAAGACTTCGTGGTCGAAGAGATCCCCGCGTACGAGCCTTCGGGCGAGCAAGACTGCGAACACCTCTTTCTGTGGATCGAGAAGCGCGGCCGCTCGACGCAAGACGTGGCCAAGGCGCTCGCCCAGCACTGTGGGATGAACGAGAAAGACGTGAGCTGGGCGGGCCTCAAAGATCGCCAGGCCATCACGCGGCAGTATCTGTGCGCGCCTGCGCGCTACGTCGAGCCCAAGCTCGCCACCTTCGTGATGGAGGGCGTCACGGTGCTGAGGACCGCGCGGCACCGCAACAAGCTCAAGGGCGGGCACCTGCACGGCAACAAGTTCACCTTGATGGTCCGCGGGGTGACCAACCACGACGTCGCGCAGGAGACGCTCGCGCGGTTGGTGAAGCTGGGCATTCCGAACTTCTTCGGTGAGCAGCGCTTCGGCATCGGGGGCGACAACGCAGAGAAGGGAAAGCGGATTCTTCAGTCGGGTGGGCGGCATCGCGATCGGTTCGAGCGGAAGCTGTTTCTCTCGGCGTACCAAAGCGATCTGTTCAACCGCGTGCTCGCACGGCGGCTCGAGGGGGGCACTTTTGCGACGGCCGTCCTGGGGGACGTGCTGAAGAAGAACGTCACGGGCGGCGAGTTCATCTGCGCGGATCCGATCGTCGATCAGCCTCGGGTGGATTCGCTCGAGGTCAGCCCCACGGGTCCCTTGTTCGGGCCAGAGATGCGCAGGCCTGAGGGCGTGGTGGATGCACTCGAGGAAGCCGTGCTCGCTGACGAAGGTGTCACGCGCGAGCTGTTCGTCGCGGGAGGCAACGAGACGATGGGCGCTCGCCGGCTGTTGCGGATCGCCCTGCAGTTGGAGAGCGCGGTGCCACAGGGTGACGCGCTGGAGCTCAAGTTTTCGCTCCCCTCCGGAAGTTACGCCACGGTGCTGCTGCGCGAGTTGCTGAAGGTGTAATGTGAACAATATTAAAACGGGCGCGCGAAGAGATAACCGTGCCAAACAAGTCACACTCGCGATTGGTGTTGACTCCGCCCCCCCCCCGGAGTGTCGAGCGCTGATGCGAAAGCTTCTGGCGTTGGGCGTGGCGCTCGGATGCGAGCAGAAGACCGAAGTGGGTGTTTCCCGGGCCGGTCTTGAGGCGGCACCGAAGGACAACATCTTCGACCGCGCCGTGGCTCAGGAACCGGTCGGGAGCGGCTGGGTGATGGTGCCAGAGGCAGACTACCTCGCGGCCGCCAGGGCCCTGGACGGCGCGCAGAGCCCAAAGGCGACGAGTTGGCCGGTGCCTTGAGCGTCGCGTCTGCAGCAAACGAGTCATGGACCTCTGGCGTCACGGCAGTCCAGCCGCAGATGGGCGCCGTCGAGGGAGTGCGATGGGTCGTCGTTACAGACGCTCAAAGCATCGGCGACCGCATCATCGCCTCGCAGTTTCGGCTGGCGCTGGTGTCGTTGTCTTTCGAGTCGAGTTGGTTCGCCAGCGGCGAGTTGGCCTTCACTCGCGAGCTGGGCTCTATGGGGGCCGGCCG
>JAYTAT010000919.1:0-6824 GCA_043737315.1 Archangium sp. | reverse complement strand
CACTGCATCGACGAATACGCTGAGCGTCAGATCACCATCAAAGCCATCACAATTAGAGTCGAACCCCGTGGGGTCCGGCTCATCGATGCCCACTGCCGGCACACAACCCGCGTCGAAACCGGCGTCGACCCCCGCATCCCCAGGACCCGCATCGAACCCGGCGTCGAAGCCCGCATCTTCCGGCCCCGCGTCGAAGCCCGCGTCTCCCGGCCCCGCGTCGAAGCCCGCATCTCCCGGCCCCGCATCATCGGCGCCTGCATCTTCATCCGTGCCCGCATCTCGCGGCGGCCGGCAGACGCGCGCGCCATCACACACGTAGCCAGGTTGCGCGCAGCTCCCATCGACTTCGCAGCGGAAGACCGCATCGGGCAGCCGCGAAAGGTTGCATCCCGCCAGAAGCACCAACACGACCAGCCACGAGAAGCGGTTCACTCGACACCCCACAAAATGGCTGCCACCACGCCGGTCACGCCGGCCCCGATGCCCGTACCGAGCGCGACGGTGAGCTGCGTATTGCTGGTCTGCTGCAGCGCGACCGCTTCATTGTAGGAGAGCGTTGAGATGCCCTCGTTGGCCGTCTCGAGCTTGTTCTTTCCCGAGAGCCCCAGCCCTCCGAAGGTCGCCGCGGTACCCGCAGCCGCGATGGCCAGACCCGTGACCACCCAGGCCGCGACCTTCGGCTTCACTGGCCTGGGCGCAGGCGTGTTGAGCGCGAGCGGATCAGCAGACCTCGAAGGCGTAAGCGTGAAGGGCTCGGTCTTCTTCGGCGCATCGGCCACCTTGGCGGGCTCTGGCTCGACGCTTTCAACAGGCTCCTTCTGCGACTCGGTGACCGTCACCTTCGGCGTCTCGACCACGGCGGCCGGCTCACTGGCCGGGAGCAGCTTGAGCAGGCTGGCGATCGGCCCCTTCATCTGCGTCTTCACCTTGCCTTTGGTGACCCTGGTCGAGTCTTTCTTCAGCACCGTGCCTTTCGACGACATCTCGAGGGTCAGCGTGCCCTTGTTGCCCTTGAGCGCGCCGCTGACCACGAACACGGCGATGACCCTGGCCTTCTCACCGATGTTTCCCAGGCACACCTCGCGTGCTGCATCCTTCAGGCAATTGAGCGCAGGAGAGCCAGGCCCGGCCATCTTCACCGTGAGCTTGTTCGCGCCGAACGGTTCGATGAGCTCATCGGCCAGCACACGCGCCTTCTCGTCGACGGGAACCAACAGCACTGAGGCGGCGCTGGCGGAAAAAGGGAGCAACAGACTGCAAACGAGCCATCGCATGGGGGGCATCTGAGCACAGCCGCGCAGGACTGGTAATTCCAGGCGCGCTGAAGTCCCCGTGCTAACCCCGTTGCTCCATGGCTTCTGAAGTGCCTTCCAGGACCTGGCTGCCGAGCGAGCCTGCCGCGCGCATCGTGCTCTTTGGTTCATTGGGGCTGGGCTTGTTGTTGCGGGCGCGCATCGTCTTCACCGACGACGGCATCAATTGGCCCGATGAAATCTATCAATCGTTCGAGCCCGCCCACCGCCTGGTGTTCGGCCACGGCCTCGTCGCGTGGGAGTTCCTCGAAGGGGCCCGCACCTGGGCCGTGCCGGGCTTCGTCGCGGTGTGGTTGGCGTTGTGCAAGCTGGTCGGCGCCGACTCGCCCACCACGTACATCCCGGTGGTCAAGCTGGTCTTCTCGCTGCTCTCGGTCATCGCTGCGTGGGGTGTGTATCGATTGGCCCGGGGCCTGGGCGCCCGGGAACTCGAGTCTTCCGTCGCCGCCGCCACGTGGAGTCTGTGCGCGCTGGCACTCTATTTCTCGCCGCGCGCCATGAGTGAGAACCTGGCGGCCGTGCTGGTGGTGTGGGGCGTGGCGTTGGTGCTCGACCAGACCTCGACGCGTGAAGGGCGCATCACCGGAGCGAGCCTGCTGGGCCTGGCCACGCTCGCGCGTCTGCAATCGGCGGTGGTGTGCGTGGTGGTGGTGGTGGCCTTGCTCGTTCACCTCAAGAAGACCGGCCTCAAGCCCGTGCTCGAGGTGTTCGTCACGCTGCTGGTCTGGGCCTTTCTCTTCGGCGCGTGGGATGCGGCGGCCTGGCATTCACTGCCCAGCGCCAAAGCGGGGGGCTTCTTCCACTCAGCGGTCGTCTATTACCGCTTCAACATCGTGGAGAACCGGGGCGCGGGGTGGGGCACTGCTCCGTGGCCGTACTACTTCGTGTACCTGTACCGCTCGATGCCGGGCGTGGCGCTCGCGTTGGGCCTCTCGATCATCATCTGCTTCAAGCGGCATTGGCAGGTGGTGCTCACGCTGGCGGCGTTCCTCGCGCTGCATCTCTTCGTCGCCCACAAAGAGCTGCGCTTCATCATCCCCGTGCTGCCGCTCGCCTGCGCGCTGCCTGCGTTGGCGCTCTCGATGTTGCCCGCGCACCCCGCACGATGGGGGCTGGGGTTGCTGGGCCTGGTGGTGGCCGTCTCGGCCCTCAATCACAAGGCGCTCACCATGGGCGAGGTGGGCAGCTACCCCGAGCGTGCTGACGCGAGCGCGTGGGACGATTTCGGTGCGGTGAACCGGTTGATGTTGGCGGCCAGCAAACAGCCCGACGTGTGCGGCTTGCGCATCGACGCCGCGCACCTCGCGTGGACGGGCGGCATCACCTACCTGCACGCGAAGGCGCCCCTCTACATGCCGGGCTTTCCGCAGCAGCACGGCTTCTTCAACTACGTCATCACCCGGCCCAACGGCGACGCACAGACCATCGCCACGGAAGGCCCCTGGGCGTTGCTCAAGCTGGGGCCGTCCTGCGTACCTGACGTGAACTACAGCTGGCGGCTACCCTGAGGGTTCATGCACACGAAGAAGCCCAGCCTGGTGGATCAACTCCGCGGTGCGACGAAGCTCGCGGTGGATGCCACGCAGAACGTCACTGAGATCGTCAAGCAGATGCACCACACCATCGGCGGGGGGCCCGAGCTGCTGGGCAAGCCGCTGGAAAAGGTGACGAAGCTGCTCAGTGCTCCGACGTACGCCACCATTCGCGGCGTGACGAAGTGGGTGGGCGCCGGTATCGATCTCGCGCTGCAGCAGCTCGAGCCTCTGCTGGAGCGCGCGGGGAGTGAACGCGGCCTCGTGCTCGCGGCGCTCAACGGCGTGCTGGGCGACTACCTCGAAGAAACGGGCAACCCGCTCGCCATTCAGATGCAGCTGCGCGTGGCGGGCGCTGAAGTGACTGAGCCGTTTGCGGCCGGCACGAAGCTGCTGGTGTTGGTGCACGGCTCGTCGATGGAAGACCTGCAGTGGCTGCGCAAAGGTCACGACCACGGGCCTGCGCTCGCGAAGGCGCTGGGCTACGTGCCGGTCTACCTCCGCTACAACAGCGGGCTGCACGTCTCTGAGAACGGGCGGAGGTTCTCCGCGTTGCTGGAGACCTGGGCGGGCTCGGTCGATGAAGTGGTGTTGCTCGCGCACAGCATGGGCGGCCTCGTCTCGCGCGCCGCCTGTCACACCGCAGAAGAAGCGGGCCACGGCTGGCGCAAGAAGCTCAGCGCGTTGATTACCCTGGGAACGCCGCATCACGGTGCGCCGCTCGAGCGGGGTGGAAACTGGGTCGACGTGTTGCTGGGTGTGAGCCGGTACAGCGCGCCGCTGGTGAAGCTGGGTCAGCTGCGCAGCGCGGGCGTGACCGATCTCCGGTACGGCAACGTGGTCGACGCGCATTGGGAGGGCCGAGACCGCTTTGCCCTCGGGGGAGATCCACGTGGCGAGCTCAGCTTGCCGTCGGGTGTGGCCTGCTACGCGATCGCCGCGAGCCTGGGTTCCGGGCGCGGTGATGGGCTGGTGCCGGTGGACAGCGCGTTGGGTGTGCATGCCGAACGGTCACTCGGGTTTCCCGAAGCGCACCGGTGGACGGTGACGCCTGCCTCGCACCTCGATCTGCTCGACCATCAAGAGGTCTTCGCGAAGGTGCTCGAGTGGCTCACTTCTTTGCAGCGGGACCGGCGGCCAGCTTCTTGAGCAACGTCAGCGCCTCATCCACACGGGCGGCCGGCACGAAGATGTAGTCGCGGTGGTAGGCCGAGACGATGTTGATGCTCATCGCGGCCTTCGCGAGCACCTCAGAGACCGCCGCCAGCAGACCCACCGCGTAGAGCGACGGGTTCACGTTGAGGCAGATGCCGCGGCAGAAGAAGGCGTGGGGCAGGGCGCTGCGGGCGAGGTCGCTTTCGTCGAGCAGCAGGCTCAGGCCCTCCGCCTCTTGATAGGTGGCCAGCGGGTTGAGCCCGGGCGGCATGGGCTTGCCCCTGGGCAGGGTGGCGAACGCCCAGGAGCCCTCCATGAGGGTCGGCGCGATGCTGCGCAGCAACGTCTGAAGATCCTTCACGGCGCTGACGATACTCAAATCGTCAACCAAGTCTTCAAGTCCAAAAAATTGCTGAGCATCTCCATGCCGATACCTTCCGGCCGTGCGAGAAATCGTCAACCAGGTCATCGAGCGAATCGTCAACGCCAGCAAACCGTTCTCGAGCACCGAGCTCGCGACCGCCGCAGGCATCACGCGACAGGCGGTCCACCGTCACCTGAGCAAGCTGCTCAAAGATGGAACGCTCAGCGTGACCGGTAAAGCCAGAGCCGCCCGCTACCAGCGAGTCACCCCGCTTCGGCAACGCCTCGAAGTGGCGACCGCGGGAAGCGCGTACCGCCTCTCAGCGCGCCTGCTGATGTTGGACGTCGTATCCGGCCACGTGACACTCGACTTCACCGGCGTGGTCGAGCTCGGCGAAGAGTTCCTCGAAGAACTCTTCCTGGTCTGGGCGCCGGCGCATCCACAGGTCACGCTCCAGCTGGTGCACCTGCCCGCGAAGTTCGCCCCGCAGTTCTTCGCCTTCGCAAAAAAACAGGTCTGCGCGAAGCGCCGGGTCGGGGGCTTACTTCGTTAAGGCGAAGGAGCCGGAACGGGCGCTGGAACCTCGGCCCCAGCCTTCGCTTCTTTCTGCAGATTGAGCGCGAACTTGGAAATGCCCGCTTCCTTCACGAGGTCGATGAGGTTGACCACGTTGGCGTAATTGAGCGCCGGATCCGCGCTGATCACCGCGCGAGCCTCTTTGTCCTTCGTGACGGCATCCTTCATCTTCGAAACGAAGGACGCCGACGGAACCTCGATGCCATCGAGGAAGATCTTGGCATCCTTGTCCATCGTCACCATCAACGGCGGGCTGGGGGGAGGACCATCCTTCTTCGCAGCCGAGGGAAGATCCACCTCCACCGTCTCGCGAACGATCATGTTCGCCGTCACCATGAAGATGATGAGCAGCACGAGCACGATGTCCACCAGCGGCGTCACGTTGATCCCGACGATCTCGTCATCGCCGTCCGAAGCATTTCCAGCCATGGGCGACTCTCTAACCTTCCTCCTGCCTCAACGGTACAACGCCACGGATGGTGCTGACCCCCGTTCGCGGAGGGCGCGGCGCCGACACTTCGCTGCAGTGAAATTCCGTGCTCCGCACGCGAGTTCCCCAGGCGGAGCCTTGACCTGAGGGCTCGTCGAGGTCTCCATGCGCTCCTGGCCCGTCGTCCTTCTGCTGACCGCCTGCTCGGGCAAACCCACGGACACACCGCCGACATCGGCGTGCGCAGACTTTTCCCAGTTCGAGCTCAGCGAGTGTGACGCGTCGTCGCTTGCCCAGCTTCAGCACGAAGGTGCGTGGAACCTTCAGCTGCGCTTTGCTGATGGCCGCACCAGCGCTGCGTCGTTCAGCCTGATCGCCGGGGGCGAGAACGTCTTCGGCCGGCCGCTCGAGGGAAAGAACCTTTCAGGCTCAGCCTTCTACCTGTCGACGCAGTACGTCTCAAGGCGCAGCGGGCGCACCATCCGCTCCGCGCTTGCGGGGTGCCGAGCGAGCTCGCCGACTCAGGTCGAGGGCAAGCTGAAGTCGTGCGTCGATGGCCAGCCCGCGGGCGAGGCCACCTTCGAGGCGCGGCGGGTGGTTCGGCTGACCAACGAGCAGGAGGCCGAGAACATCACCCTCGTGGGCGAAGCGCCGGTCGCTGAGAACCAGGCGGTCGACGTGGCGATCGTGGGCGCGCGGGCGTTCGTCGTTGCGCTCGAGGGCGGCGTCACGGTCTTCGACATCACCGACCGGGCGAAGCCCCTGCGCCTCTCGCACATTTCCTCCGACGGCGAGTACTGGAACGACGTCGAGGTGGTGGGCGACGTGCTGTACGTCGCGAGCGCGACAAGGGGTGTCGTTCTCTACGACGTGAAGAACCCGGCGTTGCCGGTGAGGCTTGCGACCTCGCCGGTTGACGACATCAACGTTCATACGCTGCTCAGGCAGGGCCAGACGCTGTTCGCGATGTCGCCCTCACCGGTGGGAGAAACAGTGCTCCTCGATGTCACGAGCCCTGCCGCGCCGCTGGAACTGTCACGGTATCGGTCGCCGGGCGCGAACCCAGGGGAAGACGACCACCCGCATGACGCCTCGTTCTTCGAGGGACGGCTGTATGTGAACCACTGGGCCCGCGGCACCGTCGTCGCAGACGTCACCGAGCTGTCGCAGCCTCAAGAGCTCGCGCACCTCCCCGGCACCTCGACCACGAGCCACTTCAGCCAGGTGGGCCGCGTGGGCCAGAACGTCATCCTCTTCGAGGGGGGGGAGGACTGGGGTGCCGGGCTCGAGCTCTTCAACGTGACGGACGCCGCCGCACCCACCCGGGTCGGCGCATTCTCGCTTCGCCCCGAGGTCTCCATTCACAACTTCGTGCTCAAGGGCACGACGGTCTTCGCCGCCTGGTACCAGGACGGGCTTCGGGTCATCGACGTCTCAGACCCCGCGGCACCGAA
>JAYTAT010000918.1:0-2752 GCA_043737315.1 Archangium sp. | reverse complement strand
GTAGCCACCGAAACGTCACCGACCGGGAATGCCCGCGAATGAGGTTGGCGGCTGAAGCGACTTCAGGTCGTGGTGATGGTACCGCCGTCGACCACCAGAACCTGGCCGGTGACGTACGAGGAGGCCTGTGAAGCCAGGAACACCGCGGCGCCGGCGATCTCGTCGGGCTGCGCGTGGCGGTTGAGCGCGGTGCGTTCGACCACGTGCTTGCGCATGTCTTCGTCACCCACGATCGCCGACGCGAACTTCGTGTCGACCAGACCCGGTGCGATGGCGTTGACCCGAATGTTCGACCCGCCCAGTTCTTGCGCGAGCGTCTGGGTCATCGAGATGACCGCCGCCTTGGTCATGCCGTACACGCCCTGAAACGGCGCCGAGCGCAGGCCCGCGATGCTGGCCACGTTGATGAGCGAGCCCGGTGCGTTGCGCGCGACCAGGTGATTGGCGACTTCCCGCATCATGGCGAAGTAGCCCTTCACGTTGACCTCGAAGGTCTTGTCCCACGCGGGGTCTTCGATCTGCAGCATGGGGCCGAAGTAGGGGTTCGCCGCGGCGTTGTTGACCAGCACGTCGACCTTGCCGAAGTGTTCGATGGCTTTGCCCACCACTGACTTCACGTCTTCGGGCTTGCCGGTGTGCGCGGGCAGGCCGAGCGCGCGGCCCCCGCTGGCGGTGATGCGGGCGACCACCGCGTGCAGCGCGTCGGGCTTGCGGGCCACCAGCACCACGGCCGCTCCGTGTTCCGCCAGGCGGATCGCGATGGCCTCGCCGATACCGCGGCTGGCGCCGGTGACGATGGCCACTTTGTCTTTGAGATCGAAGAGGTTCATAAAACGGGGATCCTGCCTGCGAGGTGACCACCATCGATGGGGAGCACGATGCCGGTGATGAAGCTGGCCTGGTCAGACGCGAGGAACGCGGCGGCCGCGGCGACCTCTTCGGGCTTGCCCAGCCGGCCCAGGGGAATGTCGGCGGTGAGGCGTTTGACGCCCGCCTCGTGACCGGCGCGCAGCCCTTTGACGAAACCATCGACCATGGGCGACTCGGTCCACACCGGTGCGAGCGCATTCGCCCGAATGTTGAAGCGCGCACCCTCGAGGGCCAGCGTCTGGGTGAGCTGCACCACCGCCGCTTTCGAGGGGCCGTAGCCGCCCAGCTTCATGGTGCCCTGCAGACCTGCGACGGAGGCCATGGTGAGGATCGCCCCGCCCTTCACCTGCATGGCGCGGAAGGCGTGCTTGGCGCAGAGAAAGACGCCGGTGAGGTTGACTGAAATGACCCTCTCAAAATCGGCCTGGCTCAACTGCGAGAGGAAGCCGGGCGCGCCGATGCCGGCGTTGGCCACCATGATGTCGAGTTGCCCAAACGAAGAGACCGCCAGGGCCACCGCCGCCTCGACCTCGGCCTCGTGGGTGACGTCGGTGCGAAGAAACTTTGCCTTCGCTTTCGCGGCCTCGGGGAGCAGCGAGAGGGTGTGCTGCCCCCCCTCTTCATTGAGGTCCGCCAGAATGAGCGAAGCCCCCTCCTGCGCGTAGCGGAGGGCGATGGCACGACCGAGGCCCGAGCTGGCGCCTGTGATCACAGCGACCTTGTTCTGGAGCATGCCTGGGGACTTGGCCGATCTTGCGTCGGTGCGCCAGCCCTCTGCCGTTGAGTTTGGGACCCCAGTGCTCTAGGTGCCATTGCCATGTCTGACGCTCAAAAGAACCCGCAGAACGCCCCGAAGAAGAAGAACGACAACCTCTCGCTGCCGCTGCGCGCCGAGGACTTCTCGGGTTGGTACAACGATCTAATCAAGCGGGCGAAGCTCGCTGACAACTCAGACGTGCGTGGTTCGATGGTGATCCGCCCCAATGGCTACGCCATCTGGGAAAACATGCAGAAGGTCTTGGACGGCATGTTCAAGGACACCGGCCACCAGAATGCCTACTTCCCGGTGCTCATCCCCGAGTCGTACCTGGCCAAAGAAAAGAAGCACGTGGCCGACTTCGCGCCGCAGGTCGCGGTGGTCACGCACGCCGGTGGCAAGGCGCTGCCCGAGGGCGAGCGCTACGTCATTCGCCCGACGTCAGAGACCATCATCAACCGCTCGTTCACCAACTGGGTGCAGAGCTACCGGGATCTGCCGATCCTGATCAACCAGTGGGCCAACGTGATCCGCTGGGAAATGCGCCCGCGCCTCTTTCTGCGCACCACCGAATTCCTCTGGCAGGAAGGCCACACGTGCCACGCCAACGAGGCCGAGGCGACGGAAGAGACCTTGCGCATGCTCGACGTCTACGAGCGCTTCGCCGAAGACTACATGGCGATGCCGGTGCTCAAGGGCCAGAAGACCGAGAGTGAGAAGTTCCCGGGGGCGGTGAACACGTACTCCATCGAAGCGATGATGCAGGACAAGAAGGCCCTGCAGGCCGGCACCTCGCACATGCTGGGTCAGAACTTCGCCAAGATGTTCGACACGATGTACCAGTCGAAGGAAGGCCAGAAGGAATACGTCTGGCAGACCTCGTGGGGTGTCTCGACGCGGTTGATCGGCGCGTTGATCATGACGCACTCCGATGATCAGGGCCTCATCGTGCCGCCGAAGCTGGCGCCGCTGCAGTGCGTGATCGTGATCATCGGCAAGACGCCCGAAGAGCGTGGTGCAGTGCGAGAGAAGGCGCAGGCGCTTGCAGCTGACCTCAAGAAGGCCGGCGTGCGCGTGCTGGTCGATGATGATGAAACCAAAGGCCCGGGCTTCAAATACGCGGAA
>JAYTAT010000917.1:0-2756 GCA_043737315.1 Archangium sp. | reverse complement strand
CGAGCGCGTTCGTACGGAGAGACCCGGTCGAACACGCAGTGCAGGTTGTGAAAACCCAGGCGGCGTAAGATGGGCAGCAGACGGTACCGTTCGAGCGCGTACTCGAGCCCTTCAGCCGTGTAATAGCCGAGCAGCTTGTGCGGGCCGGCGCGCTGCATGCCCAGCGCTTCCGCGACATCGGCCTCAGACATGAAACTGTCGTTGCCGAGCGACTCGGTCTTCAGCGTGCGCGAGATGCCCACCATGCGCGCGACGAGCGGGTCGTAGTCGGTGGGGATCGGCTCGTCGGTGTCGAAGGCGAGCGTCAGCCCGACCCCCGCGAGCACCTTCCACGCGTGCGACGAGTAGCCACCCGCCGGCAACCAGACCTGCGGCAAGCTGCTCAGCCTTCGGGAAACCAACAGCTCGCGCCGCCGCGTGCCCGAGAGCGACAGCTTGAACTGGCCCAGCCGATCTCCATTGAGCACGTCGGCGCCCGCGAGCACGAAGGCCAGCTCGACGTCGGGCATGCGCCCGAGCAACGCCTCGACGGCAGCCAGGTAGGTGGCGTCGTCGGTGTCCTCGGGAAGCAGCGTCTCGTCGACGCCCGGCAACGCGCCCCAGTCAGCCCCGGAGATCGAGCCCAACCAGACGGTGCCGTCCTTTCCCAGGCACTCCGCGGTGCCATCTGGTGGATGAAAGTCGAAGTCGAGTACGGCGATGCGCCCCTCGAAGCCCCCGGCGCGCACCGACGCCACGGCGATCGCCACGTCGTTGAGCGCGCAAAACCCCGCGCCTCGCGCCGGCGCCGCATGGTGAAAACCCCCAAAGAGGTTCATCACCGAATGTTTGCGTTTGAGCGCGTGATGGGCCGCCTCCACCGTTCCACCGACGCCCAGTCGTAAGGTGCGAAAGAGCTCGTCGACGTAGATGTCGCTGGGGTCGACCGCGAAGACGGTGGCCAGGTTCTGCGGATCGTGGAGCGACTCGAGGTACGCGGCGGTGTGGACCCGCGCCAGATCCTCGTAGCTGGCTGGCTCGGGGTTGATCACCTGATCAGGCGCCAGCGCGTGCTCTCGCAGCAAATAATGGAGTGCATCGTCGGCGCGCCGGGTCTCCATCGCCGCAGGGCCCGACTCGGCCCCCGAAATGGGTAGCCGGTAGGCTTCATCGTGGAAGACGCGGAGAGGACGGCGCCGGCCCTTCGCGAGCAGCGCGAGGAACGGGTTCATCGGCGAAGCTCAGAAGTCGATCTGCACGACCGTCTTGTGGCCGGGCACTTCTTCGCGGTCGGAGTGGCGGTCGTCTTGATCGTCTTCATCTCGCTGGGCGACCGGGATCTCGAGTGTGGGCCGTTGACGCTCGCGCTGGAGGCGCTCCCGCTCCCGGCGCTTGAGCTCTTCAATGATGTACGAGTCGAGCATTGGCGTCCTTGAGAATGGAAAACCGCAACCCAATAGTAACCACCCTGCAGGCCGCTTCAACCCACCCTTCGGAGGGTTCTTCAAATTCCAAGCGGCTGGAATTACTTCGCCGACTCGATGCGCCGCTTGAAGTTCTCCAGAAGTTTGGGGAGTTGGGTGTCGACCAGAGCGTTCACGATGGTCTTGGGTACCAACATCCCGACCTCGACCGCGATGTTGTAGGTCGCCTTGGTGGTGCCGTTGCCGGCGTCTTCAAGCACCCAGCCGCCCTTGTTGTCCTTCATGAATTCGCCGTCGATGAAGGACCAGCTCAGCTTGGTGGGGCCCTCTTCTTTGATGCGCACCGTGTACTTGATGAGCTTCACCACCTCGGCCTCGTACTGTACGTCGACCTCGGCGCCGCGGCGGTTCAGGGTGCGGATCTTCTTCACTTCAGGAAGAAAATCCGGGTACCGCTCGTAGTCCGAGATCACCGACCAGCACTTTTCGACGGGGGCGTTGAAGATGATGGTCCGCTGGGCGCCTGCCATGGTGTTGAGCTCCTTCGGGTGGGTAACGACTTCAGGTTACATCGGCTTCTTGTCGAAGCGGTGCGTTGCAGTGATGTGACGAACGGTTCCGGTCTTGGAGCGCATCACGATGGAGTGCGTCTCGCAGCCTTCGTGAAAGAAACGCACGCCCTTGAGGAAGTCGCCCGTGGTGACGCCGGTCGCGGCGAACATCACGTCGCCCGCAGCCAGCTCTTCGGCGGTGTAGATCTTGTTCAGATCCTTCACGCCCATGCCGGTCGCGCGCGCTTCTTCTTCCTTGCTGCGAAAACGCAGACGGCCCTGAAAGGCGCCATCGACGCACCGAATGGCGGCCGCTGCGATCACGCCCTCGGGCGCGCCGCCGGTGCCCATGAGCACGTCGACGCCGCTGGTCTCGAAGCAGGTGGCCACGGCGGCGGCCACGTCACCGTCGTCGATCAAGCGCACGCGCGCCCCGGCCACGCGCACTTCTTTGATCAAATCGAGGTGGCGATCGCGGTCCATGATCACCACGGTGAGCTCTGAGACCGATCGGCCCATCGCCCTGGCGATCTCGCGCAGGTTGTGGGTGGCTGACTTGCTCAAGTCGATCGCGTTGCGGGCCGCGGGGCCCACGGCGATCTTTTCCATGTACGTGTCGGGCGCGTTGAGCAGGCCGCCCCGGTTGGAGAGCGCGACCACCGAAATGGCCCCGGGCTTCCCGTAGGCGCAGAGGTTGGTGCCTTCGAGCGGATCGAGCGCGATGTCGACGGGCGCCGCGCTTGACGTTCCGTTGCCCACCTTCTCGCCGATGTAGAGCATGGGCGCTTCGTCGCGTTCGCCC
>JAYTAT010000916.1:0-2763 GCA_043737315.1 Archangium sp. | reverse complement strand
CAGAGGGGCACGAGGCGCCCGCGGCGTTCGGGTCAGCGGCCGGGGTCATGATGATGACGGGTATGGAGAGCAGCGAGGCGATGCCGCCACCGATGAAGCTGAACTTCTTGCGCTTCTCGATCGCGCCGAGCAGACCTTCACGCCCCTTGGCCGAGGTCATCATCGAGCGCCAACCCGGCTTGACCAGCGAGGCGCCCTCGAGCTTGCCGAGCACGAACAGGTTGCCCTCGACCGGCACGTACTTCTCGGTGGCCTTGAAGCCCGTGGTCCAACCCTTGTCAGAGCCGATCACCGGCACGTCGTACGAGTACTCGCCGAACTGAATGTGCGAGCTGCCCGAGTGGCCGTTGAGCTCCTTCTTGAAGCCGTCCTTCATGTTGTCGAAGTCAGCGCCCTTGCTGACGTCGATGTTGAAGGGGCCTGAGCCGTCGTCGAGGCCGAAGACTGCGCCGCCCTTGATGGTGTCGAGCGTCTCGGTGCCCTTGACCGTCTTGGTGCCGTCCTGGGTGGTCTCGGTCTTCTCGTACATGCGCTCGATCTTCAGCTCGTACGCGAGGCAAGGCTGCTTGCTGGCGGGCGAGAGGAGCGTGACGGCCGGCGGGATGACCTTGCCTTCGGTCGACATGGCGCCCTTGGGGTCTTCCGACACCGGGTTCTTCGCCAGCTCACCCGTCTTCTTGAAGGGAGCGGCGAGGACGCGCTTGGCGGCCATCATGTTGTACAGACCAAAGCCCAGGACAGCGAGGCCGACGATGAGAAGGAAAATGCCCATTTCGATACACTCCAAGGTGAAGCCGCGCGCGGCGGCGGAAAGTGCTGCGATTCGGGGCTGAAGATGTTCTTCCCCCCCGACGCGCAGATGACCCACCGCATCGCGTCAGAGTGAAAAGCGCGTTGAAAAAAGATTCGCGCTTGAAATACAGAGTTTAAGGGGGCGGTGAATCGCCCTGCAATTCAGTAGCTCCAGGGCACTTTCGAGAAGTCGCGCTTCCTTTTACCAACGAAGGCGTCGCGGCCTTCGCGGGCTTCGTCGGTGCCGTAGGCGAGACGGGTCGCTTCACCGGCAAACAGCTGCTGGCCCACCAGCCCGTCGTCGGGGAGGTTCATTCCATACTTGAGCATCTTGATGGCGGTGGGGCTCTTCGAGTTGATTTCGGCCGCCCAGTCGAGCGCGAAGTCTTCCAGCTGTGCGTGGGGCACCACCGCGTTGACCATGCCCATCGCCATGGCCTGCTCGGCGCTGTGATTGCGGCCCACGAAGAAAATCTCTCTTGCGCGCTTCTGCCCGACCTGGCGCGCCAACAACGCTGAGCCATAGCCCGAGTCGAAGCTCGCCACGTCGGCGTCGGTCTGCTTGAAGATCGCGTGTTCCTTGCTGGCGATGGTCATGTCGCAGACCACGTGCAGCGAGTGCCCCCCGCCCACGGCCCAGCCGGGCACCACCGCGATGACCGCCTTGGGCATGAAACGAATCTGCCGCTGCACCTCGAGAATGTGCAGGCGACCCAGCCCCGCGGGATCGAGGTCTTTGTCTTCGGGCGTGTATTGGTAGCCGTCTTTGCCGCGAATGCGCTGATCGCCGCCGGAGCAGAAGGCCCAGCCGCCGTCTTTGGGTGAAGGCCCGTTGCCGGTCAGCAGCACCACCCCCACGTCGGTCATGAAGCGGGTCGCCTCGAAGGCCTTGAACAACTCGTCGACCGTGCGCGGCCGGAAGGCGTTGCGCACCTCGGGCCGGTTGAAGGCGATGCGTACGGTGCCTTGATCGACCGCGCGGTGGAAGGTGAGGTCCTTGAAGGTGAAACCTTCGACGGGGCGCCAGCGGGCCGGGTTGAAAATCGCAGAGACGGTCATGGCCGCTCCATAGCTGGTTTCAGGGGGCGCTTCGCCTCGGCGCCTCTTCCGCTGTGCTGTCGTGCGCTGGTGCGCGTGCCACAGCTCCGCGAGCGTGGGCAATGCGAGCGACAGCGCTTGAAAAAGACAAAAGCCCGGAGCTCCTCAACAGAGCGCCGGGCCTCGTCATTTCACCAAAAGATACGGTCAGTCTTCGAGGTTCTTGTTGCTGCGGTTGGTGGTGACCGGAGCGGGGGCGGGCGCTGACTTCTTGACGACCGCCGGTTTGGAGATCGGCGCCACGGCGACGACGGCCGGCTTGGGCGCAACCTTGGCGATCATCGGCCTGGGTGCAGGCACGGGCTTCGGCTGCACGGCCACCTTCACGGGAGCGGGCGCAAGTGCGGCCTTCGGCGCCGCCGTGACCTTGGTGGCCTTCGGGTTCGACTCCCACTTCGCCAGGGCCTCGCCGACCTTCTCGTCGAACGAACCTTCGTAGACGAACTCCTTGTCCGGGTCGGCGTTGAGCGCGGTGAAGCCGCTCACCATCACTTCGGCGTTCACCGACCTGGCCTTGGGGTGATCCTGGTCCTTCGCGACGAAGGACAGCGTGCAGTGCGAGGCGTCGAGGCAGTCGAGCTTCTTGAACTCGTAGTTGAACGAGCCCTCGCAGAACGTGTCGGGGCACAGCTCGTTCAAGTCGGCCACGCGGGTGGTCAACTCTTCTTCGGTGAAGGCGGCCTTCTTCTGGTCTTTCACGGCGACTGCCGGCGCGGCTTCCGGGGTGAGCGACTTGATGGCCAGCTCGAAGGAGAAGCCGCCCTTGACCATGTAGCCGTCGCCCGGCAGCACGGTCAGCTCGTACGTGCCCGCCTTCACGTCGACGGTGGTGACCGCCTTCGTGCCCACGTTGCCCATTTCGTTGGCGAGCTC
>JAYTAT010000915.1:0-16860 GCA_043737315.1 Archangium sp. | reverse complement strand
GACAGCGGCTGCCCCAACGGCTGCGCGCTGGGTCAATGCCTCACCGCCAGCCTCGCCTTCGTGCAGACCGGGCCCCGGTTGCACTTTGCCATCAACGGCCTCGACATCGCGCCGGGCTCGTCAGGCAACTCGGCGCTGGCGGTGGGCAACGGCGGGAAGATCGCCCGCTGGGATGGCTCGATGTGGACTGAGCTGACCGCACCCCGCGCGAACGACCTCAACAAGGTGGCCTTCGTGAGCGGCACCGTGGCCTACGCGGTGGGGGCGGGCCGCACGGTGCTCAACGTGCGCCCTGCGATGAACCAGGTGGTCGACGTGCCGCTGTCGGGCTCGGGCGGCGCCAACCTCGTGGCCGTCAGCGGCCGTGACGTGGGCGAGGTGTTCATCGCCTCGCAGGCCGGTGACTGGTGGCGCATGCGCGCAGGCACCTGGTCCAACGGGGCCCTGAGTTCCGCGACCGCGCCGTACACCGTCAGCGGCGCCTACCTCGATGAGTCGCTGCGCGAGCGCATCGTGGGTGAGTGCGGCATGACGGTGCGCTCGCAGTGCGCCGCCTACCGCAACGCTTCGGGCGGCACGCCGAACTTCGTGGTGCACACCCAGGCGGGTACGAAGGGTTTCACCGCGGTGGGCGGCGCGTTCGACGTGGCGTCTGACGCGACCCCGCTGGCGATGGTGGGCAGCGCCGACCTGAGCCTCGACACGCACTCCAACTTCGGGAACTTCATCGGCGTCAACCCCAGCCCCGCGCTCGAAGGCGACGGCATCGTGGGCATCACCGCGCAGGCCGTGAACATCGGCCGCGATCTCTTCGTGCTCACCTCGTCGCGCGATCCCGACCCCGGCACCAACGGCGCGGGCGGCCTGTACCGGCTCGCCCGCGGCGTGAACGTCACCTCGACGAAGATCCTCGAGACCTATTTCGGTGAAGAGACGCTCTCGCCCAACGAAGCCAACGGCGTGCTGGTGGCCGAGGTGCGGCGCGCGCAGAACGTCAACAACGTCTTCCGCCGCGGCGTCATCACCAACGAGGCGCTCGACGTGGGCGAAGACTTCATCGGCGCGTCGGTCGACGACACGGGCGCGCTGGTGCTGGCCAGCCGCTTCGGAGACGTGGTGGTGCGCCGCCCGACCTCGAGCATCTTCGACTTCCGCAGGCCCACGGGCACCTGGTCCATCAAGGCGCTCGAGGCTCGCAACGGCACGGGCGTGTTGATGGTGGGCGGAGTCAGGGGCAGCACCGTGGGCGTCATCCTTCGCGTCACCCCCGGCGGCTTCACCACCGTCACCTCGCGCAGCAACACCGTCTTCCACGCGGTCTGCCGGGTGTCCGACACCGAAGGCTGGGCGGTGGGCACGGGCGGCGTCATCTACCGGGTGACCAGCACCGCGGGCATGCAGGTCACCTCGCCCACCCCGAAGGATCTGCTCACCGTCGACTGCGCCCCGGGCGTGGCGGTCGCCGCGGGCGCTGACGGCACCGTCATTCGCTTGTCGAACGGCACGTGGACCTCGGTCACGCCGGCGTTCCCGGTGACGGGTCGCCCGCTCACCTCGGCGCGGCTGGCACCCGGCGGGGCCTTCTTCGTCGCGGGCGACAACCTGTTCTACGGCTCTACCGCCGCCACCGGCGTGTGGACCCCGCTCACCGCCAAGGTCGGCCTCACTTCGCTGGTGGTCCG
Source organism: Archangium sp. (assembly GCA_043737315.1). GTDB lineage: Bacteria > Myxococcota > Myxococcia > Myxococcales > Myxococcaceae > Archangium_A. Next base: position 15,178 of record JAYTAT010000915.1, on the reverse strand, counting down.
CGGTCCTCAGGAGGTCTACGGCGCGTTCGTGACGGGAACCACGAGCGAGGTCTTCCGCTTCGATGGTGCGGGGTGGGGCCCCCGTCTCCTCCAGGTTTCAGGCGCGCTGGGAGGGGGTGTGCAAGCAGGTACGCGGGTGGTATGGGGTGGGTCTGTGGGCGCCATCGTCGAGGCGCGCTGAGACACCGTGCTGGCAACAAAAGGGGCCTGAAATCATGGGTGAGCTGGACCCACGCATCCGAATCCGAGCGCCGCTGCGCTGTGACGGCATCGGCCGCCTTGATTGCGCTGAAGACACCGTCTCGGGCGAACGCCTCGCGGTGCGTTGGATTCCCCTCGAGGCCAACGGCGACGCTGCGGTGAAGGCCTGCGAGAAGCTCCCGGCCCACCACGCGCTCCCCCGCATTCTGCAGACCGGCCAGGTGGGCACTTCGGCCTTCGTGGCCCTCGACTTCCCCGACGGCGAGATGTTGTCGGCCCGGGGCGAAGAGCGCCTCGACAGCGAGCTGCTCCTCAAGCTGGCAGCTCAGCTGTCTGACGCGCTGGCGACCGTGCACGCGCAGGGCGTGGTGCACGGCGAGATGAGCCGCGACTCGGTGCTGATGGCGGAAAGTGGCAAGGCCAGCCTGTGGGACATGCCGCTGGTCATCGCCAACCGCCTGAGCGATCGCCGCGGTGAGAACCGGCTGATGCAGAACCTGCCCAAGACGGCCCCGTACCTCTCGCCCGAGCGCGCGCGGGGTGAAGGCGCAAGCCAGGAAGGTGACGTCTACGCGCTGGGGGCGATCCTCTGCGTGTCTGCTGGCGCGCCGCTGCCCACGGCCCCCACCACGTTGGGCGTGGTGAACTTGATCGCCTCAGGCCGGTGGGTGCCCCGCGTGCCTGCGTCGTTGCCCGAGCGCTGGGCGCAGATGTTGACCCGCATGGTCTCGACCGACGCCGCGGCGCGCCCTTCATCGTTGGAAGTGGCGCTCGCCTTCGCGCACGTGCCTGGCCAGAACTCGATGCCCACCGTGCCTGAGTTGCAGGCCGTGAAGCTCCCGCCTGAGATCATCGCCGCCGCTGACGCGCTGATGAAGCGGCAGCTCGAGGCCATGCGCGCTCCGACCCGCGAGATGCTGCTGGTGCAGGTCGAGGCGCAGCTCGCGCTGGCGCAGCCCGCACCACTGCCTGTCGTGAGCGACCCCCTGCCTTCGCTCGAGCTGAAGCCGGCAACGCCGCTTCGCGTTCAGGCGAACACGCTGGATGAAGTGAACGAGCCTGCCCCCGACGTGGTGCGCATTCCCACGTTGGAAATCGAAGCTCTCCGCGCCGAAGGTCTCGTGGCTGCGACCGTGGCCGAAACGAAGCGGGTGACGCCCTGGGTGGTGATGAACGACTCGCTCTGCGTTTCGGCTGACCTGCTGGCAGAGGGCGCGGTGACGTTGTCGGCCGGAGAGGTCGCCGCGATTCACGCCAACAACCGCAAGGTGTGGATGGTGTTCGGCAGCGTGGTGGGTGCGGCGATCGCGCTCATCGGCGTGGTGGTGATGCTGGCGACGCAGGCGCCCGTACAGACGGCCGCGCAGGTGGCCGCCGTCAATCAGACCCAGGTGGCCGCCGTGGAGCAGGTCGCCGCCGTGGAGCAGCCGCAGGTGGCTCCCGTGGCGCCCCTCGTGCTCGATGAGCTCACCCCCTTGACCCGGATTCCGGTGAGGATCGCTGCAAGGGCCGTAGCCCGCCCCCTGCGCGCGGCCCCCGTCGAGACCCCGCGAGCTCAGCAGACGCCCGCCGCGGTCGAAACCGCCCCGGTGCCTGCGGCCGAGAAGTCGGCTTCAGCTGATTTCAACTTCCTGGAAAACGCCGAGGCGCCCGTCAGCGAGCTGAAGCGCCCCAGCACCGAGATGTGAGTACGTGTCACCGGTACAAATCGGTGAAGAGGGAATGCTTGCAGTGACTGCCTCCGCGCGGCAGAGAAGCGCTCCCTTCGATGCGCGCGCCCCTCACCGAGGCTGAGCTGGATGGTCGCCTGGCCGCCATGGGCCTGGTGCGCGACCCGTCAGTGACGTCGCCACCGCCTTCGAAGAACCGCACCGTGGTGTGCAAGGCGACCACCGGCAAGAAGCGGGTGCTGGTGAAGATCGCCGACGGCCCCGGCAACGTGGGCGTGCTGCGTGAAGGCAGCGTGCTCGAGCGCGTCGAGCCGCTGTCGCGCGCTCCGCGCAGCCCGCTCCATCTGCCGCACGTGTTCGCCTTCGACCCCGCCCACGGGCTGCTCGGGCTGGAGTGGATCATGAACGGAGAGACGCTCCACCACTTTCACCGGCGGTCCGGCGACTACCCCGACGGGCTCGCCGCGCAGGTGGGCAACGCGCTGGGGTTTCTGCATCGCATGAGCCGCGAAGGCCGCTCGCACTACGCGCTGGCCGATGCCTTTCGCGACGAGTCGGATCTGCTCGATTGTTTCCTGCGCATGCGGCCTGATTTCTACGCCCGGCTCTCAGGCGCGGGCATCGACTTCTTCGCCAGGGTGCAGGCCGACGGTCAGGCGATGGTGGGGCTGCAGGCGCTCTCGGCCCAGCAGCTGAGGGAAGGCGAGAACGCGCTGCTGCACGGCGACCTGCGGCAGGCCAACCTGCTGCGGGTGGTAAAGGCGAACAAGGGCGCTGCCACGGTGGTGTTCCTCGACTGGGAGCTCTCGTTCTGGGGCGACCCCGCGCGCGACCTGGGCAGCCTGCTGTCGGACTACGTGCTGGGTTGGCTCGCGCCGGAACATCGCAGCGAAGTGCTCGGGCGGCCGGTGCTGGAAGGTTTCGCGCACGAGTTCATCACCGCGTACGCGCGGGCGCGCGAGCCGAGCTTCAAACCCGACGACGACTTCCAGGAGCGCGTGGTGCGGTGGATCGGCACGGCGCTGCTCATCTCGGTCTACGGCATCACGCACTACGAGCAGGTGCTCGACGCGCGCGCGTTGGGGGTCTCCAAGCACGCGCTGGAGATGCTGGGCTCGCCCAAAGAATGGCCCTCGGTCTTGTGGGGCGAGGTGAAGAGATGACCGCCGCCTCGACCGACCCGAAGGTGCGCTGGTTTCACTCGCGAAGGTTCAAGCTGCGGCCCGGCGAAGGCCCTGAGCTCCACCGCGCGTCGGGTGACTCGGGTTTCGTCTCGCACCTGACGGCGTGTACCCAGGGTGCGACAGGTTGGGATTGGGCGTTTCGCCTGGTGCGCACCGGGGTCGACTGGGCATTCGTGAGCGACGGCAAGCTGACCTTGTTCGTCGATGAGCCGGGGCAGTACGTGCCGGCCGATGCGAAGGCAGGCGACGTGGTGGCGCTGCGGCTGCCGCGCACCCGAGAGAATCTGCACCCGCATCGGTTCTCGCTCTACGGCGGCCAGGGGGGCTGCGTGGTGGGCCACGGGTACGCAAAGTTGTTCATTCCCGTGACGTACGAAGCGGCGCCTGCGTTGATCGAGGCCTGCGCGAGCAAGTGGGCCGATCAGCTGCGGTTCTCGCTCTCAGTGTCGAACTCGCCGCACGACTTTGATCGCGCCGATTCGGCGTTGATCGACGTGGGCCCGCAAGATGAGCCCGGCGTGCTGCGGTTGCTCGAGGCGTTCTTGAGGCAGCACCCGGCGGCCATCACCGGGCGGGGCGTTCCGTTCGGTACGGTGGCGGGGCCGCTGCACCTGGCGCGGGCGGATGCGAAGGATCGGGGCGATCTCGCGGATGGGTACGGTTGGCGCCGCAGCACCGAGGCCGTGCTGCCCAGGTAGTTTGGGAGAAGATGCCGCCCAACGCGCTGGCTCATCGCACGGGCCACGGCAATCGCCTTGTCGTCGGCGACGATGCTCGCGCGCCGCACGCTCAAACCAGCGGCGCAGATGCCGGTGAGCACGCAGAGCTGGTGTCGACCTCTCCCCTGCCCGCGAGGAGAGGCAGACGAGGTCAGCGCATCGAGGCAGACGACAACGCGCGGTGCACGGCCTCGAGCGCCTTGCGCGCTTCCAGCAGCTCAGCCCGTTCACGCGTCAGCTCAGAGACCTGCCGGGCCAGCGTGTCGCGCTCGCCCTTGAGTGCATCTGAGCTGCGGCGCAGCGCGCCCATGGTCTCCTGCGCGGTCTCCAGCTCAGCGGCCAGCCGCTCTTCTTCAGCGAGGCTGTCGTCGATCTCTTGATCCTTCTTCGCGACGATCTCGACCAGCTCCTGCTTCTCACGCTCGCGCAGCTCGAGCACCTGTCGTGACTCCTGCAGGGCCAGCAGCGACTCGTTGCGTTCACCTTCGAGCGACTCCAGCTCACGCTCGAGCTCAGAGAGCAGCGTCACGCGCCCTTGCATCTCGCTCGAGAGCCGCTTGGCCTCATCCATGCGCAGCCGGGCCTCTTCGGTCGCCCGTTCAGCCTGGCGACGCGCCGCCTCGAGATCCTGCGCGAGCGCCAGGTTCATCACGCGCGCTTTCGTGAGCTCTGACTGCAGCGCAGAGATGCGCTCGACGGCGAGCACGCCCGCTTCGGCCACGGTGTCCGGCAACGGCTCGGGGCGGGGGTTCTCGCGCACGGCCTTGAGCCGCTCACGCAGGCGCTCACGGCGCTCGATGGTCTCGGCCTCGAAGTTCGGCGGCGGCGCGGTCTGCACTTCCGTCACCGCAGGCGGCGGCTCAGCGTGCGCGCGCGGCGCCGGGACAGGTGCGGGCTCGACCGGTGCGGCCACGTACGCCTGAGGCTGCTCGACCACGAACGCCGGCGCCTCATGCACGGGGGCCGCCCACGTGTGTCGGGCGCTGACTTCGTCGACCGCAGGCGAGGCGATCGCTTCCTGCAGCATCTGCGCGGCCGAGCTTCTCGCCATTCGGGCCTGCGCACGCAGCTTGAGTGCCGCGCCGAGATCCATCGACTCAATCACCGGCGCCTCTTCATGGGCGACCTGCTGCGCGAGTGACTCCACCGTCGCGGCCGTGACGGCGCTCTCGGTCATCAGCGAACCCAGGCGAACCCGGGGCTTGGCCCGGCTCACGTTGGCGTCGAATGCCTTCTTCATCGGTGTTCCTCCGGGAAACTTGTTGAAGTTGTTCACGCGCTCTTGGCCTGGGTGGTGGCCGCAGACTTCGCGGCGATGGAGACCTGCAGCCGGCCGAGCACTTCATCGATCAGCTTCTGCACGTCGTTGGCGCCCTTGCTGTCGCGGTCGAAGCGGAAGATGGGCATGCCTTCACTCGAGGCCTGGGCGAAGCGGGTGCACTGGCGAATCACCTGCGGCATCAGGAACTCGGGGTAGTGCTGCTTGAGCGCCTCGAGTGCTTCCTTGGCCAGTTTGAAGGTCGCGTTGAAGCTGTTGACCACGATGAACACGTGATCGAGCACGTGCCCGAGATCTTCCTCGAGCGAATTGACGGTCTCGAACAGCAGCTTGAGGCCGTGAAACGAGAGGAAGTCGGCGAGCACCGGAACGATGAGGTCGTCTGCGGCCATCAGCGCGTTGAGGTTGAGCAGGCCGAACGAAGGCGGCGCGTCGAAGATGATGAAGTCGTAGTGCGCCTCGACTTCCTTGAGCGCGTTCTTGAGCTTGAACTCGCGGCCGGCCATCGGCATCAACGCGAGGTCGACCGTCGACATGGTGAGGTTCGAGGGCACGAAGTCGAGGTTGGGCAGCGGCGACTTCTGCACCACCTGCGAGATGGGCGTCTTCTTCACCAGCACGTCGAGCAGCGTGCGGTCGAAGTCTTCGCCTTCGAAGCCCAGGCACTTGGTCGCGTGGCCCTGGCTGTCGAGATCGACCAGCAGCACGCCGTAACCCATCTCGGCCAGCCGCCAGGCGTAGCTGGTGGACAGCGAGGTCTTGCCGGTGCCGCCCTTGAAGTTCAAGAAGAGCTGCTTGCGCGTGCCGAACGCAGGCGGCTCGCGCTGAAGCTTGCCGCGCAGCTCCCACGCGTCTTCAGGCGTGTACGCGTCTTTCTTCAAGGCGACCGCGAGGGCCTTGGTGGTGATGCCAAGAAGGTCGGCGGTCTCTTTGGGCGTGTAGCGGATTGGTTCCATCGGACTGTTCCTCATGCGACGAAGTACTTGAGGCCGCGACGCACGACCTGGCCCTGCGCCATCAGCGTGCCGCACACCTTCATGGTCTCTTCAGCCGACGCGCCGATGCCGTCTGCGAGCTCACTGAGCTGACGGCCGCGAATCGACGCGCGCAGTTCACCCATCGCAGAGGTGAGCAACGAAGACGCGGGAGCAGCAGGTGCCGCCGCCTCGACCTCGAGGACCGCCACGCGCACCTTTGCTTGAGCGGGAGCCGCCGCCATCGGAGCTGCCACTCGAACAGGCGCCGCGACTTGCGCGGGCCGCAGCGAGACCGAGAGCGAGGTCACCGGCTTGGACGGAACACCCGACAACCGCCGCACTTCACGCCTGCGATGCGCATCATCGAGCGAGACGAGCGAGGTGACGTCCTGGCCCAGCAACCGCGAGAGCGACTGGCTGGCCGCGCGGCGAACACGCACATCGAGGTCGCTCATCGCTTCCATCAAGAGCGGCCGCGCGGTCTCGGCGTTGCTCGCCCCCAGCACCAGCGCTGCCAGCGACCGCACGTCGGCGTCGGAATCGCGAATCGCCTGCGTACCGAGTTCGAGCGCCTCTTTGCCCGACAGCCCCAGCGCCAGCAAAGACGCGCGCCGGCGCACCGCCTTGTCGGGATCTTTGGTCGCCGCGGCCAGGTGCGGAGCCGCCGCCGGTGCGTCGAGGGTGATCATCGCCTTGAGCGCCGCGATGCGAACTTCAGGCGCGCGCGAGCTGAGCAAGGGCATCACCACCGGCAAGGCTTCAGACTTCGCCAGGGAGGCGAGCGCGTTGAGCAGCGCGACCTGCACCGCGGGCTCAGACTCGCCATGAAGCGCGGTCGCGAGCGCCGGGGTGGCAGCGGGATGACGCAGGGCCTGAAGCCGTTCAGCCGCACGCACCCGCGCGCTCGCATCGGGCGCCGACAGCTCGCGCACCGAGAAGCCGAACAACGTCTCTTCGCTGCGGCCCGGAAACTCGCGGGCGCCGGTGAGGGTGGCGATTTCGCTCGCGCTGACCGAGAGCCGGCCCTGCGACTTGAGCTCGTTGGCCACGCCGGTCACCGTATCGGAGGTGGTTGGCGCTGCCCCCACCAGCACAGGCGCCGTGCCCCCGCGCTGCACGATGACCTCGCTGCGGAGCTGGGCGATGAACTGGCCCAGGTCGAAGTCGTCGAGACCACTTCCCTGCTCGAGGCCATGAATGCGCGAGGCCTCGAGCATCTTGCCCACCAGGTCCGCCCGTTCGCGGCGAAGCGCGTCGGCCAGCCGGGCGGTCTCTTCGCGCTCGGCGTGGGCGCGGGTGACACGAACCTCCAGCTCGGCGACCACGCGGCGCAGCTCGATCTCGCGTTGGGAAGCGGCGGCGAGGTCGACCTTGAAACGCTCGAGCTCCGAGCGCGACGTGTCGGCGTCGTTCGTGAGCTGCGACGAGCGAGCCTCGAAATAGAGGATCTTCTCGAGGGCGCTCTTCAGAAGGGCTTCCGGCTTTTCGTCACTCAAGGGGATCCGGCTCCAGGCTTTGGGCTGCCGAAACGGACGCTACAGGTGTGTCGCGACTTGTCTCTTTTTTGACAGCCGGCGCACCCTATGCTGCGGATTGCTCGATGTAAACCCACGGATCTACTGGTATTTCGCTGCAGGTGTCGGGGAAATCAATCTGGGGCCGATTTACCGGCCTCGCAGTGGGTTTGGCGGGTACGAAAAAAAAGGGCCACGACGGCCTCTTTCCCCCGGCCGGAGCGCCCCCCCCGGAGAGACAGTGGGCTTGCCGACGTGGGGTCACGGTGACAAACGTTCAAGCAGCATGAGCACTGCCCGCGTCGAACTCCCACCGCATCTTCAGCGCTACGTGGTTGAGCAGGATTACGCGTCGTACACGCCGCGAGATCAATCGGTGTGGCGGCACGTGATGCGAAGGCTCTCGACGCATCTCGAGTCGCGCGCCCACCCGTCGTACCTGCGTGGGCTGGCCGAGACGGGCATCGAGCTGGAAGAGATCCCCCGGCTCGAGACGATGAACCAGAAGCTCGAGCGGCTGGGCTGGCGCTGCGTCGGCGTGCGCGGGTTCATTCCCCCCGCCGTGTTCACCGAGATGCAGGCGCGCGGCATTCTGGCCATCGCCGCCGACATCCGCAGTCACAAGACGATCATGTACACGCCGGCGCCCGACATCATCCACGAGAGCGCGGGCCACGCGCCCATCATCGCGGACGCGGGGTACGCGGCGTACGTGCGGAGCGCGGGTGAAGTCGGCTTCAAGGCCATCGCGTCGGCAGAAGATCGCGCGCTGTTCGAAGGCATTCGCAACCTGTCGGTGGTCAAAGAAGATCCGATGGCGACGCCCGACGACGTCGAGCACGCCCAGGCGCGCCTCGACGCGGCGGCCAAGTCGGTGCGCTACGTCTCTGAGTCGACGCGCGCTTCCCGGCTGTACTGGTGGACCGCCGAGTACGGCATGGTCGGCACGGTCGATCACCCCAAGCTGTATGGCGCGGGCCTGCTGTCCTCCATTGGCGAGGCCGAACACTGCCTGACCCCCGAAGTGCGCAAGCTGCCGCTCTCGGTGGAGTGCGCCAACATCGCCTACGACATCACGCGCATGCAGCCGCAGCTGTTCGTGGCACGCGACTTTCGTCATCTGAACGACGTGCTGGCCGACTTCAAACACTCGCTCGCGTACATCCGCGGTGGCGACTACGGCCTCGACGAAGCGTTGCGCAGCCGCGCGGTCAATCACCTGGTGCTGCGCAAGCGCGGCGGCGAGAGCATCGAGGTCACCGGAGAGATTCGCGAGATCCACCGGGCGGGCAAAGACACCGGCCCCGGCCTGACCGCGTCGGTCATCGAGCTGGTCGGCCCCACGATGATCAGCACCAACGGCAAGTGCACCGAGATTCCCAAGCGCATCGACGCGGTGGTGCTCATCGGCGACGAGAAGTTGCCCCCGCGCGGCCGCTTTTCCATTCATTTCGCCTCAGGTGTCGAGGCGTCTGGCTACGTGGTCGAAGGCCACGAGGTGGTCGACTTTCGCGTGTGGCTGCATGGCCGGCAGATTCCCGTCTCGACGTGGTCGTACGTGGCGGTCGCCGAAGCAATCCCTTCAGTCGCCGGCGGCCCTGCGGATCCGCAGAAGTGGGACGAGTACTTCGGCTCGCTCGACAGCTTCACCGCGGGCAACAGTGAAGCGCTCGCCCGTCAGCGCAAGGCCGAAGAACTCCCCTCGGAGCTCGCAGCGCTCTACGCCGAGGTGCGCACCATGCGCCGCGCGAAGAAGATCGACCGCAAGCGCCTGGGTGAAATCGCCGAAGCGGGCAAACGTTTCGGTGACGAGCCGCTGCTTCGGGACGAAGTCGACGAGCTGCTGACGGCCCACTGAAAATGACCCTTCCCCCGGAAGAGCGGCTTCGCGCCGCGTTCAACATTCTCGAGAGGTACGTCGAGACGAAGTACGGCATTCCCATTCGCATCAAGGACGTGCCCAACCCCTTCACGGGCGATCTCGACGGCGCTGAGATTCACGTCGACTTCGCGGAAGAGATCGAGAGCGCGTTGTTCATCATCGCGCACCTGTTCGGTCACACCGTGCAGTGGAACACCGACGCCGCGGCGCGCGAGCTTGGCTACAGGCTGTACCCGAACCCCGATGAAGCGCTGCTCAAGCGGCTGCAGGCGTACGAGTACGAGGCGTGCCAGTACTCGATGCAGTTGTTTCACGAGGCGGGCGTGGGCGACCTCGATCAGTGGCTGTCGGATTATTCGACCTGCGACTTCAAGTACCTGACGCACTTCTACACCTCGGGTGAGAAGCCCCCGTTCAAGACGTTCTGGAAGGACGGCTCGCCGTTGCTGGCACCGAAGGCGATTCCTCCGTTTCACCCGACGAAATGGGTGTCGAGGTGGGAAGGCATCGTGGTGTGAGTCTTCTTAAACCTCTGCTGCGCGGTTTTCGAAATGCAGCAAGCGCGGCAACGAGTTGACGAACGCCCGTTGGAAGAGAGTGGAGTACACGGCCGCTCGTGCGCTCGCTGCTGATGCTCTGTGTGGTGTCTTCTTTCGCGTCGGCTCAGGGTTTTGAGCTCGAGCGGCTCACGCTCAACGCGGGGGCCCGGGAGACCTGGCTGGCGCAGACGGGTGATGGCCTCGAGCCGATGCGCCTGCGGGTGTCATTGCTCGGGCACTACCAGCACCGTCCGCTCGTCTACACGGTCGATGGCGTGGTGGTGGGCGCGGCGGTCTCGAGCCGGTGGACCGCGCATCTCATCGGCGCGTTCGGCGTTCATGAGTACCTCGAGGTCGGCGTGCAGGTGCCGGTGGTGCTCTTTCAGCGTGGCGATGACTTGAGCTCGTACGGCGTGAACGCGGTGACGCCGACGGCGCTGGGCGTGCCGTGGCTCTCGTTGCGCAGCACGCTCATGCGGCAGGGCGAGAAGCTGCCCATCGATCTCGCGATCTCAGTGCACCTGGGTTTGCCGCTGGGCGTAGCGAGCGCGTTCACGCGGGATCCAGGCCTGGGCGTGTCGTTCGCACCGAAGCTCGGCCTGGGTCGTGCGTTGGGCCCGGTGCGGATTGGTGCGGAGGCCGGAGTGCTCATTCGCGGCAGCCGGGTGCTGAGCCCCGCCAGTCCGATGGTGAGTGATGAGGTCGGCTCTCACTTTTCCGGCGCGCTGGTGGTGTCGACCCATGGCTTGCCGGTGCAAGCAGAGCTGGCAGCCCGCGTGATGGCGCCGTTCACCAACACCTTCGTGTCCGTCGAGGTGTTGGCGGCGGTTCGCTACACCATCGCGAAGCAATTCGAGCTGTCGCTGCTGGGAGGGCCTGGCATTGGCAAGGCGCCGGGCACTCCGGCGTTCCGGGTGTTGTTCGGCTTCACGTGGACGCCTGCCTTCTGACCCTGTCTCCTTCGCCCTGAAGCGGAGGCTTCAGCGGCCGGCGAGACGGGAGAGGATCGCCTGCAATTCTGCCTGGCTCAGATCGACCTTTTCGACCACCCGCCCGTAGAGCTCCATCGTGGGCACGCTTCGACCGCCGCGTTCTTTCTGCAGCTCATGCAGCGTGGTCAGCACGATGCGCTCGGTGTGCGTCAGCCCGTCACGAACATCCGGCAACTCGGCGGGCCGGGCGCGGCGTCGCATCAGTGCGCGTGGGCCTCACGCAGCAGCTTCCGGTTCTGCCAATGCGCCGTCATCATCACCGTCGCGCCGACCAGGCTGACCGCGGTCTCCGCCACCAGGTTGCCGTGGAGCAGGAACGCAGCGGCCGCGAGCAGGCTGATGCCCAGGAACGCCATGCCTGCGACCAGGCGGCTCTGGTGACAGCGGTACCCGGGCACGAACGACCAGACCGCCACAGCAATCACCAGCAGCAACAACACCGGGTGCGCGCCGCCCAGCACGGAGGCCGCGGCAGGAGCGACCATCATGAAGAGGGGCAGCGAGACGCAGTGCACCGCGCACACGGCCGAAAGAATCTGCCCCACGGTGTCGGGCGGAGCTGCATGGGGGTGTGAATGCGTGGCCATCTGCTGATCAGCCGATAATCCGCTGACGGCCCTTTCGCAAGTCGGGTGATTCAGTAACTCAGTTGTAAAAAGGGCCTCGCCTGACCCTTCATTTCTTCTCGAAGAGCAGATCGCGCTGCTGCACCAGGTCGACCTCACCTGCGAACTGCGCGAACGCTTCGTACTTCCCGGGCGCGATGCGGCTCTGGGCGAGCCGAAACTCTTCTTCCACCTTCAGCGTGTCGCCCTGCTGCACTTCTTTGCGCACGTACTCGCCCGACGGCCCCGACAGCTTGACCTCACCCACCGGGCTGCGCAGCACCCAACCGGGCGGTAACGTCAGCGTCGCCTTCGTCGAGCTGGCTTCGCTGGCGTCGATGAACAGCGGGGTCACGCGGCTGGGCACGGCCAGAAACCTGCGGCCCACCATCAACGGGTACGTCATCGACGCGGCGATCAACCGGCCCGGGGCTTCCACCCGGCCGAAACGCCGCGCGACGAACTCGTACGAGACGATCACCGGAGCACCGACATCCCGCTTCGCGTCGACCTGCAGCTTCGAGAGATCCGCCCCGCCGAAGTAGCGTGAGAGCGCCGACTGCAGCGCTTGATCACGTTGATCAGGCGAGAGCGACTCGAGCGCCTCGGCGAGCTGCGCGGCTTCGAAGCCGGTGTACGTCTCAACGCCCTTGCCCGAGAGCTGGCCTTCGGCGTCGAGCTTGAAGTCGAGCACCACCGTCTTGCCCGGGCGGGTGCTGCGCTCAGGCGTCTTGATCTTCTGCATCGGCTTGCCTGACTCGGGCAGCACGTACGCCTCGAGCCCACCGAGCGCGAACTCGGGCAGCTCACCGAACGGGGCGAAGCGCACCAGCGGGTCGAGCCACACCGGCCCGCTGCCCAGCAGGTTCACCCGCAAGCAGATGTAGGGGAGCAGGCCTTCATTCGGAAACAGGTACGGCGCGGGATCCGCCGTGAACGCGCGCACCGCGACCAGGCGCGCATCGAAACCCAACGCGTCGAGTGACGCCTTGAGCAGCCACACCCGGCTGCCACGATCCTGCGCGACGGAAGCGGCCGCCGACACCGAGAGCCCCGCATCACGGCCCGACAACTTCTGCTGCACCGCCGCGTAGACCGCCTTGATCGCCTCGATGCCCAGCGGCTTGCCCTCGAGCCCCTTCACCGCCTCGCGCGCGAACGCCTCGACCTCCCAGGTGATGAGCCCCTTCTCGAGGAACGCGTCGGCATACGCGTGCACCACACCCTCGTTGCCACGTTGACCTGAGCCCACGGACACGAAGGGCAACCACTCGTTCGCGCTCGGCGGCCCCAGCGGCTCGGGGATGTACGGCGGCACGCGGCGCTCTTCGTGACGCAGCACCTCGACGTCACCTTCGACGCGCGGCTTGGGTGCTTGAACGTTGTGGGCATCGACTTCCATGCCGCTGCCTTTGGGCGAAATCACCACGTAGCTGGAGCGCGCGTTCGGCTGCCGGGCGACCTGAAAATAGAACGCCGACGCCGTGAAGCCGGGCTGCCCTGGACCACGCGAGGGGTGCGCCAGCAGGTACTCGTACTCGACGAGATCGCCCACCTGCACGCCGGGCAGCGACATCACGTCTTTGCCTTCGATGTTCTCGGGCTCGAGCGAACGGCCGTCGGGCTTGATGGTGCGCAAAGTGAGCACGGTGGCGCCCTGGGGAATCTCGACCTCGGCCACGTCCTGAACGCCCTGCTGATCGAGCGCCTTCTGAATGATGTGCACACGGTCGACCATGGTGCCGTCGGGGAACGCCTGAATCGCCGCGGCGTCGAGCACGAAGCTGCTGGTGGCATCTTCGCTGCCGGGCGCAGCCTCGTACGACTTGAGCGCCTCTTCGGTGGTGATGGCGTACGCCTCGAGCAGCTCCTTGCCGGTCTTCGCGCGAGCGAGCGCACGGCGCAGGGGTAGATCCGCGCCATCGAGCGCGAGAGCGGCTTCACGCGCCGCGAGCGCTTCGGGGTGACGGCCCGCCATCTCGAAGACATCGCCCAGGCTCTTGGGGATCGAGGCGTTGCGCGGCCACTGGGCACGCAGGCGGGTGAGCAACTTCACCGCGTCGTCGAAACGTCGCTGCCCGACGTAAAGAGATGAGAGCGAGGTCGCGATGGAGACCTGCCCTTCGTCTCGCGCGAGCAGCGCTTCCCACTGCGCGATGGCGCCGTCGAGCTCACCGCGCGAACGCAGGTGTTCGCCCGAGCGGTACAAGGCGCCGCTGCAGTGCGTGGTCTTCGCGAGCAGCGCGTCGCCCTCGGCCACCGCGTCACGCCGTCGAGCCACGTCGTATTGCAGCAGGAGCGCCTCACAGCTCCCCGGCAGCGCGGCTTCGGCGTCACGCGAGGTGGATGCAGCGGCCGCATCGAGACCGAGCGCCAGCTCGACGCGGGCGATCAACTGCAGCACGGGCGCGCCGGGGGGCGAGTGGGCGTCACGTGCGGCGCGGGCCTGCTCGAGCGCGTCGAGCTGGCGGCCATCGTCGAGCGCGAGCTGCGCGGTGAGCATCTTTGCGGCGACGAAGCCGGGGTCCTTCACGAGCGCGGCTTCGAGCTCACGCGTCGCGCGGCCGCGGGCCACCCGGGTGGGCACGGTGCGATCCTGCAAGAAGACGTCAGAGCGCAACACGGCGACCGCCGGCCCATCGACGCTCGAAGGAAGCGCTGCGAGCAACCCCCGGGCGCCGTCGCGATCGCGGCCCAGCGCATCACGCGCGGCGAGGTAGCGGGCCAGCGCGTCGCCAGAGTCATTTTCGAGCGCCAGGCGCACCGACTCGGCCGAGGCGAAGAGGCCCTCGCGATCGGTGTCCACCGTCACGCCACCCCACGCGGCCGCGGCGCCCTGAGCCGGAGCAAAGGTGAACGGCGCTGCCGAACCATCGAGCGTGTGCAGCGCGACGGTGAGGTTGCCGGCCTGGTTCTCGCGGGCCATGCGCACCATCAGCCGGTGCGTGCCTGCGTCGAGCTTCACGCGCTGGGTGGTCAACGTGCTCGCGGTGCGCTTCGCGGTCAGCCGCGTGAGCACGGTGGTGCCGTCGATCACCGCGACGTGATCCATCGAGGTGACCGTACGCAGCACGAAAGTGCCTCGCTGCGGCACGGTGATGTCGACCGCGTAGAGGTAGATGTCGCCGGTGGGCGGCTCACCTGCGAGCGAGATGCGGCCGTCGGCGAAATGAACCACGCGGGCCGTCAGCGCGCCGAAAGGTCCGTTGCCGAGCTTGTCCAACGAGCCGGTCTTCTCAGGCGCGGTCTGCTCGGCGGTCGAGAGCAGGTGCCAGGGCGAAAACGGGCCCACGATGGTGCCTGAAGTAGGCACGCCCATCTGAGCGAGCACGGTGGTGTGGAGCGAGAGCTCGTCGCTGTCGAGATACGCGTTGGCCAGCGCGCTGCGCAGCAGGTGCGCCGTGTCGGGCTGCTGCTTCTTTGCGAGCAACGCGGGCGCGCGTTCACGCACCAGGCTCGAGGTGCTTTTGGCCAGGCCCGTGGTGTCGAGCACCACGCGCGCGGCGACCGGAGCGAGCGGGTGATTGGGGCTGCGTTCGATGAGATCGAGGGCTGCGGCGAGCGCCTTCTGCGGGAGCGCCAGTCTCTGCGCCATCAAGATTTGGCCGGTGAGCGC
>JAYTAT010000914.1:0-6863 GCA_043737315.1 Archangium sp. | reverse complement strand
CTCCCGCTTCACGCCGACTCCGACCGTCGCGCCACAGGTGTGTTCGGCCCCCTTTGCCACCGGCTCACGTCCACCTGAAACGGCTCCGCTCTCCCCGGCCTGCTGCACTCTTCCACCCCTCAACATCGGCCGTGGTCCTGGGCTGCGCCTCTCGGTTTCACGGGTTGTTCTTCTTGTTCTTTTTGAGTTCGAGCAACTCCAGATTGCCGGGGTCATTCATGCCCTCTTTTCCGCACTCGACGTCGTCGGTGGAGTGATCGTGGGTGTCGCCGGTTTACCTCGCAGCATTCTGAAGGCCGACTTCGGCGTAGCGATGCTCGCTTTGGAGAAGCCGTCCAAGAGCCCATTGCCAGCGCACCGCGAAGCGTGGCTGCAGCTCCATCAAGAAGTCTCTGCTGCCCTTGCTGCACCTGCCGACTGGCAGATGTGGCTCGCTGACCTTCGCAACACGGTTGCGTACCGTGCAAAGATCCCGACGTTGCATCTGGTGTTGCCCAATGGCCGCGCGGCGATCTCCGGTGGAGACCTCGTCCGCTTCGTCAACATCGAGACCAGACTTCCGCGTCAGCCCGCTCGTGCGTTCTTGCAGTCGATGGTGAGCAATCCTCACGAGGCATACCTCGACGAGCCGGCCATGGTGACTCTCACCGGAGTGCTCGACGCCACCGTGAAGTTCGTCGAGGTGGTGGGCGACGCACTCAACAAGTTATGGGCGCGTCGTAGTGCCGGCGATCTCCAGCTCGCTCAGCCCGCAGAACAGTGGCCGCAACTGGAGCCAGCGCCAGGGCTGTCGTTCCCCGGCTTCGCCCCGGGAACTGCCCTCACGGGAGACCTCCAGTGGGCCACCTCGCCCGATGCCTTCTCGGCACTCGATGGTGCTGGTCTGGGCAAGCGGCGGTGACGACCGCTTCTGTCGCCACTTCCAGGGCCCGGGCGATGGGCCACATAAATCTAAACTATGTGGCGCCCATTTCTCGTAGGTCCTCTCGGGCCTGGTTGATTCGGAGGTCCGTTGCGGCGGCCGACGATCAGGCCCCGGTTTCCTGCCTTTGAAGCGCTGAGCGCTGTGCCGGTGATCAGCCACTCTCGGCCGTACTTCACGCCTCGCGCCAACCGCTTCAGCTCCAGAGCTGTCGCAGGTGCCGGCGACATTCGAACTCGCGCATGCGGCGAGCCTACCCGCGAAACTTTGAGTGCCTCTCTCCGCCTCTGGGCGGCACAACCAAGTCGTGGTCATCGACGGTGCCCTGCCGACGGCAGGGAGGAGCTTTCTTTCACCCTCGACCGAAACCTTCTCGGTGCGACCGAGAGAAAGAGGCAACGTAAACTAAACCGGCTGGGCCCCACACTCTGGCGCCTCCGTCAACTGCCAGCACCCATCGCCTCGAAGTGCGTAGAAGGCGTCGTGCTCGAGACTCCCGTCGAAGTGATCTATCCCGCTGGGAAGGGCTCCATCGGTCTGCGCGGCAACAGCGAGCCGCTCTCGTGGAAGAGACGCGCCTGCCCGACGCAGTGAAAGGCGACGCCAATCTCTTCCGCCTCAAGGTGCCCGAAGGCGAGCTGCTGGAGCTGAAGATCGCCCGCGGCGACGACTGGGCGATGGGCCACAACTACATGGTGCACGCCGGCGATCATCTGCACCTCGAGCCGACGTTCGAGCAACGCACCGCGCGGCTCGAAGCCGGGTTGGGCATCGACGGGCTCACTTGCGATGTGTTGTTGCCGCCCGGCTACGACGAGCATCCGAACAAGCGCTACGCGGTGATCTATGCGCTCGATGCCCAGTCGTTGTGGGCAGGATCGAAAGATCCCTTCGGGGTGTGGGCGCTCGACAGCACCGTCACCGAACTCACGCAACTCGGTGCTATCAACGATTTGATCGTCGTCGGCATCCACACTGCGCACGGCCGACTCGAGAGCGCTTGGTGACAAAGGTGAAGCCCGAGCTCGACGCGAAGTTCCGCACCGCGCGCGAGCGCGAATCGACAGGGATTCTCGGCAGCTCGATGGGTGGCCTGTTCGCGTTCTTCGCTGCGTGGACGCGCCCCGACATGTTCAGAAAAGCAGCGTGTCGCGTAGCGGGTCTCGAGTTGCGTGAGCCCCAGCGGTCGCTCAAGCAAGGTCGACGTGCTCGGTACCTACAAAGCCGCACATATGGGCTGATCACCCCGCCGTTGACCGACACGAGCTTGTCGAAGCTCGCATTCTCTCCAACCGATCAGGTCTGCGCCCAGGCCTGACCCTGCAACCTGACGGTTCCACTCACTACGCACATTGTTCGATGACGACCGTCAGCGTTTGGGCGGCGACCAAGTGATTCCCGATGTTTGCAGGGAACTATTCGCCGACCTCGCGCGACAATCCCCCATGGCAAACAAGATTGGCGCGAGTGCAGGCGGCAGCATCAGCGGTGCGGCAGCAGCGGCGAAGGCAGCAGCATTAGCGGCGGCCCGTGCGGCAGCGAAGGCGGCGGCAGAAGCAGCAGCAAAAGCAGCGGCGGCCAAGGCAGCAACGGCGGCGATCGCGAAGATGGCGGCCGAAGCGGCGAAGAAAGATCAGTTCACCTCGGTCAAGGGCGCCGTCGGTGCGACCGTCGGCGCAGGGCTGAAAGAGGTCTCAGCCAAGCTCGAAGACGCGTCGAAGAACCTGGAGCCGCTGCCCAAAATCGCGCTCGAAGCCAAGGCCGCCGCCGGGGTCGCGGCGCAGGCAGCCGAGACGCCTCCGTCGCGCTGGGGCGTGATGGGCGAGACCTTCACCAACCTCAAGAACAAGACCGAGTCGTTGGTCGAGCAGGCGAAGACGGGCATCTCCGATCTCACGGGAGCCGCGAAGTCGAAGGTGCAGGAAGGCATTCAAACGCTTCAGGAGACGACGAAGAAGATCGACGAAGTCCTCGACGGCGGCACCAGAGAACTGAAGCGCCAGACGATCGACAAGCCGATCGACGAGCTGCGGCCGGGCGACAAGGTGAACCTCAACTCTGAGGCGAACATCGGCGTCGGCATTCCCGGTCTCAACGTCGGAGCGGGTGGCGTCTCGGTCAAGGGCCAAGTGAAGCAGAACATCGAAGTGAAGGCCGACGACGACGGCTCGTACACCATCAAGAACGAGCTCGCCGGCCTCGAGTCAGTGTCGATCGGAGGCACCACCCAGCGCGGCGTCGACGTGTCGGCCGACAGCGGCGGCGGCGGCTCGATGACCACCGAATACAAGGTCAAGCCGGTCACAGTGAAGAATGCCGACGGCACCGACAAGATGGTTGACGGCAAACCGGTCATCGACGACGCGGCGACCCGCGCGAAGGTGAAAGAGCTGACGACGCTGTTGGTGGCGCCGCCGGTTAAGCCGCAGAACCCGCTCCTGATGCAGGTCAAGGCCGCGGAAGACGCGCGCACGCCCGAGCAGAGGGCGCTGATGGACGAGTCGTACTCGGCCACCGAATACAAAGGCAGCCTCGCCAACCAGGTGGCGGCGTCGCTCGGCGTGCCCAACGCCGCAGAGGTCAAAGGCAGCGGCAAACAGCAGGGGGACCTCTCGCTGCGCATCGAAAAGGCCGACATCCCGGTGCGCGACGAGAACGGCAAGCACATCGACGGGAAGACTCAGGAAGGCGTGAAGATCTCAACCTCGGTGGTGGTGAACACCGAGCTGGGTGGTGAAGGTTCGGTCAACCCCATTCCGGGCGCGACGGTGAACGGCGACGGCAAGGTCGCCGCCAAGACCACGCTGAGCACCAGCTTCGAGTACCCGGGCAAGAGCGACCTCTCGTTCAGCGACTTGAACTCGAAGGTGACCACGCAGAAGCCGGCGATGAGCGCGCAGGTCTCGCAAGAACTCGACGTGCAGGTCGGCGGCGGCGCGGGCGTGGGCGGCGACGTCGTCGTCATGAAAGGCAACGTCCGCCAGATGGAGCGGATCGGCGCCACCACCACCACCACCATCTCGGTCGACGACCCGGTGAAGAATGGCGGCGACGTGCTGCGCCAGGTGTCGCAAGGCAAGTTGACGGAAGCGGCGAAGACCGCCGGCGACAACACGCGGGTAAAGATCGAAACCAACATCTACACCGAGCGGGCACGCATCGCTGAAGGTGGGCTCAAGATCGGCAAGGCAGTGGACCTCTCGACCAAAGTCGAGTCGGTGCAGCGCACGGTGGTGAGCAAGTTGCCGACCGTCGACGCGACCGGCACGGACATCGCGACCGCGACTGGCGACCAGATCAAAAAAGCGGGTCAGCAGCTCGAAGAGGCGAAGCGCGATCTGAATTCGCGGCCGGTGCGCATTCGAGCCTGAGCCGCGACACGGAAATCAGCGGAATTCGGGGCCGGGCTTCTGGCGAGTGGGGGTGTCGGGTTGGCTCAGGGTCCCATCACCGGTTGTGTGAGCTGAGCGATGGGGCCGCGGAAGTGCCCGAGGAAGTGCTTCGCTCGGGCTCATTGCTGCTGACGAAGCGAATCAGGAGCCGACAGGTCGCCCGACGACGACGAGCTCGCCCTCCCCCACCACGCCGAACAAGCCGCTCGCTCCAACCCGTGCGGAATATGTCGCAGTGGTTCCTGTCGCCATTTTCGAAGTGATGCGCGCTGAGGCCGTCGCGGAACAGACAGGTCAGTGACAGCGGCCCAGCGAAGACCGCTCAAGTCCTCGGCGTGTCGCCCAGCAGAAGATTGGTGACGGTCTTCTGCGCGGCCGGGGCGGCGTGATCGATCGCTGGGACGTCACGCAGACGTCGTACTGTCGGGAAAGGAGCGCCGATACGCCTCCCGTTCGCGCTGGAGCCGTGACGCCCACTCGTGTCGATCCCAGGTCGAGGCATCCACGGTGCCCAGGTCGTACGCCAGCATCGCCGTCTCGTAGGTCAGAAAGGCCAGATCCTCCGCGGCGTTCGGGTTCTGCGGGAGGCCATTCGAGATTGTCACCGCCCGGACGAATCTCGCGAGCGCGGCGCCCGCCTGACCAACGAGCCTCAGCGCGTGGCCGACGCGATAGTTGATTGAGATAGACGCTGTTGAACGCCTCGGCAGCCGCCAGACGCCGCTCCCAGCCGAGAACGTCATCGTCTCTTGGTTTGTCCATTCAATGACGACCCTACAGTCGCTCCCAGCGCCCCAGGCCCAACTGCCGCCCAGTCCTAGGATTGGCCGGTTAGAGGCAAACTATGTGGCCTATTTCTCGTCGATGCTTTTCGCGCCTGGTTGACGTGGCGGTCTGCGGGGCTAGCCAACAGGTGGAAAGTGTTCGAGAAGTTAACCGTGACCCCGCCCCCTTTACCGCTCTCGCCCGCTTCACCAGCTTCCTCCTGTGGTTCTCCGCCTGCGGTTCCACCAGCGAAGCGCCCGACGGTGGGACCGCGTGCGCAGGCGCAGGGCGAAGCTGCTCGTCGCTGTTCGGCGTGTACCAGGTGGTCACGTCTTCACCCGAGGGCTGCACCGCCAACCTCATTCCGGCGCTCACCTTCTCATCGTTTGACGCGGGGGCCGGGAGCGTGACCTGGCAGGGCCGCGTGATGCAGGCGACGCGGCAGGACTGCACCACTGTCTTGCCCATGGGGCTCGGCTCGAGCCCGGTCGAATTCATCTACGACCCAACGTGCGACACTTTCCACGGGACGCTCAACCGCTGCTGCCAATACCCGGACGGAGGCCGAGACACCTGCACGCTTCTCGGCACGAAGTGATGGCCTGCCGCTCGTTGGTCAACAACGGCAACAGCTTCGGCATGCTCAACGTGAACGCCCCCAAGTTCGCTGCGGCGAATGTCTTCGCGCGAATTCATTCCGCTGACTTCGACGCCGGCCTCCGCCAACTTCTCGCGACGAACGCCCAGAGGTTTCCCCGGGTTCAATGACACTTCCCCACCGCAGGGATTCTTAGTTGACGCCCGAGCAGAAAAGTCATCGCCCACTCCACCACGTCCAGACGAAGCCGGCCGCGAGCACTATCTCGACGATGGCCGGGACGACGATGCCGGAGCTGACTCGTCCAAAACGGAGTTCGAAGAGCCCGAGACCTGGGAGCAGTGCGCTTGCTCCACCCACGCCTAGGCACACCGCCGAGCGAAGGTCAGACGGTGCAGCTGATCGCGTTCGCCGCGCGCTTCAGAGAGCTCGTCGAGCAGCCGCCGCTCGGCTACGCCATCCAGTGGAGGATGTCGCTCGCGAAGGACGCGCTGCGGACGACCAATTGCGCGATTGGCGAACTCGCATTTGAGCTCGGGTTCGAGTCCGGAAGCGCATTCAGCACGGCGTTCCGGCGCGAGGTCGGCCGACCGCCTCGCGTGTATCGGTACGAATCGCGCGCAAGCCCTTACATGACAGTCCTCGACCAGCAGCCCGTGGCCACGACCGAGGACGCGCCCACATCCTGACGCGCACGCTGTTCCACGAGTTCTCGGCTGGTGCTTTCGGGTTCACATCCGTCGATCGCGGAGAACCGCCGGCACGTCGTCGGTTCTCCTCCACCCCCGCGCTTCAGGTCGACGATCGGGAAGCATGCACAGAATTCGTGATCTCAAGGAGCGAGCCTACGAGAGGGTTCTTTTGGTCTGTGGCGCGCCACACCAAGCGACCACGGATGACGACCTTGAGGTCACGAACCCGCTTGAAGAGCGCTCCGCGTGGAATGTTCGGTGCGGCGCTCTCCGGGAACGCGCAGAGGCCTTCACCGCTCGCGACGAGCATGAGCAGGGCCTCGCGGCGGCCGGGACCTCGACCAATCTGCGGGTCTTTCTCGAGAAGGCCTGAAGCTTTCCCAAAGGGGAACTTGCGCGTCACGGATCGCCGAAGCCCGCGTCGAGCGACTCCTTCGAAGAGAACCTCCCGAACAGCGTTCGCCCAAAGCCGACGTCGCCGCCTTCCTGCTCGA
>JAYTAT010000913.1:0-2768 GCA_043737315.1 Archangium sp. | reverse complement strand
TCGACGGAGACCCCCGCGGCCTGACCTTGTGGCCCACACACGTGCTCGCTTTTCGCTGAGGCAGACTCAATATTGGAGCGCATGCGCGGCCTTCCTTCGTTCGTCTCGTCGTTCGTCCCTGAGCGGCTCAAGGTGTGGACACGGCTTTCCCGCGAGTTCCCCCCCGCCGAGCGTCTCACCGCGACCACCGCCGATGGGCAGCAGCTGGCGGTGTGGCGCGTGAAGCCGGCCGCCGAGTCGAAGGGCGCGGTGTTGTTGCTGCACGGCCTGGGCGCGAATCGGTTTGCCTTTCACTGGCCCGGGAGATCGGTGGCCGAGTACCTCGCAAGTCAGGGGTTCGACAGCTACGTCGCCGAGCTGCGCGGGGCAGGTGACAGCTGCCCTGAGCTCACCAGCTGGACCTTTCACGAGTACCTCGAGCACGACGTGCCGGCTTTGCTTCAGTGCGTGCGAGACGTGTCGGGGCAGTCGAGGGTGCACTTCGTGGGGCACTCGATGGGCGGAATCCTGGCGATGTGCCACGGCATCGTGTCGGGCGGCGAAGGGTTGCTCTCGCTGACCGCCCTGGGCAGCGCCCTCGACTACGGCATCGGCGTGAGTGGTTTTGGCCCCATCAAGCGGGTGCAACCGGTGCTGCAGCGGCTGACTTCGTTGCCGTGGGGCGTGGCGATGCAGGTGCTCTCGCCGCTGCTCGCCCGCGTCGCGGACCCACTGGCGGGTTTCAACTTTCATCCCGACAACGCGGAAGCGGCGGTGGTGCGCGCGGTGTACTCGAACGCGTTCACAGCGATTCCCACCGCCTTGCTCAGCAGCCTGTCGACGGCGCTGGGCCCGGGTGGGCTGCAGTCGAGGGAAGGTGAGGCCTTTCAAGCGCGCGCAGCTGCCTTGAAGACGCCGTTGCTGCTGATGGCGGCCAGTGATGATCGGCAGTGCCCTCTGCAGGCGTTGGAGGCGACGGCCGCGGCCACGAGCGCGAAGGTGCTCCGGTTCGGGATCCGCCATGGGCACCGCGCTGAGTACGGCCACTTCGATCTGCTGCTGGGCAAACATGCGCCAGAAGAAGTCTGGCCCGAGGTGTTGCAGTGGCTGCAGGTGCCCGCTTCGCAGGGCGAGGGGGCCAGGCCGTCATGTCCGTCGAAGATTTAGAGCGCGCCGTGATGACCGCAGAGCCAGGAGACCCCGTCTTCGCGGTCTGGGGCGATGCGCTGGCAGATGCCGGGGATCCCCGCGGTGCCCTGGTGTCCCTCTGCCGCCAGCTCGACGAGAACCCCGCCGACGAAAAGGTGCGGCGTGCCCTCGCCGAGCTGGTCGCCGTCAACGCAGATGCCTGGTGCCCCGGCTGCGTCGATGACGACGACACCCTGCGGCTGACCTGGCGCGACGGCTTCATCGACACCGTGACCTTCGACGGAGAACCGATGTCCGGTGACGTCGGCTACGGCCAGGAAGATGCCGAAACCGACGTGGGCGCGGGCAGCGCACTGCACCGGTTGATCAGCGCTCCGATGGCCGCGCGGATCTCGAGCCTGTCGCTGCGGGCGCCTCTCGACGCCGAGGGGAATCACGGCTGCTGGGGTCGTCACGAAGCCTTCGTGGCTCGCCTCATCGCGCGCGATTGGCCGCGGCTCGCGTCGCTCGACTTCGACGGCACGACCCTGCCTCGTGCCCTCGACCATGGCCGACGTTCCCCCGAACTCTCCTTCTTGCGCTTCGGCGAGCTGCACGACGCCGAGATCACCGTGGGCGATCTGTCTGGCTTGTGGAAACGCGCCCCCCGTCTTCAGCACCTGGCGCTCGCCCAGCCGACCGGCGTGATGCTGGGCCGGGTGAACGCGCCCGCTTTGCGCACGTTGGTGTTCGGCTCGGCTGACTCCGAAGCGCTCAACGCGATCGCCGAGGGCAAGCTGCCCCAGCTCGAAACCTTGATCGTGCGCGTCGATGAACCCGCTGACGTGGCCTCGTTGCTGCGCAGCCGCACCATCGGCGCGTTCAAGCACCTCGGGCTCATCGCCACCCCCAGCGGAGAAGGCGACGAAGAACGGGGCGACGAGCTCGTCCGCGTGCTGGTCGAAAGCGAACGCTGCGAACAGCTCGAGACCCTCGACCTCGGTGGCCTCGACGCCACAGAGCGCGGTTGGAGCCAATTGGTGCACGCCGCGCCCCGCTTCAAGCGGCTTGAGTCACTGCGCCTGACCACCTGGGAACTCGACCCCTCGGTCGCGAAGACCGACGACTGGATGGAGGACTCGCTGCACCACTTCAGCGGCCCTCATTTCGCCCCGCGCCAGCAGCCCATCGGCCGGCTCCTCGAGCAGGCGCTCCCCGTGCGTTGGATGACGGCGAGCATCGTCTCGGTGGTCGAGAATACGGGCCGGAAGAAGGGCCTCTTCTACGGCTTCCTCAACAGCGACGGGTACGCCGAAGACCGCGGGTAGTTTCTTCCGTTGCGCCTCCTGACGCTTAGCGACATGAGGAAGGGGCATGCCGAATCAAGAGTCTGAAAAGCGCAGCATCGCTCTGGTGCAGAAGGCCATCGCCGACATCCGCAAGGGGAAGATGGTCATCCTCACGGATGACGAAGATCGCGAGAACGAGGGCGATCTGGTGATGGCGGCTGAGAAGGTCACCCCCCAGGCGATCAACTTCATGGCGCGCGAGGGCCGCGGGCTGGTGTGCTTGTCGATCACCGAAGAGCAGGTGCGCCGCCTCAACCTGCCCCCGATGGTCACCGACAACACCTCGCCCCGGCAGACTGCGTTCACGGTCTC
>JAYTAT010000912.1:0-2768 GCA_043737315.1 Archangium sp. | reverse complement strand
GACGGGCCTCACCAATCAGCCGCAAAATCCGCAGCCGCGTGGGATCTCCCAGTGCCCGAAAGGCTTCAGTCAATTCGTCCATCGATGCATGTAGATACATCGATTCGGGGTGTTGATCAAGCCGAAGGTCCCCCGTCCCAAAGGGGGACAACGTGGGGGGAAGGCCAAAGTCCTGAAAATGGTCAGGCGGGCCCGAAGAAGAAGCGGGGTGCTGGTACTCCACTGTAGGCGGGTGACTCCCCCCGACCCTGACCCTCTGTCCCTCCGGGGAAAGCGGAATAGGGTGAGCTGCTTCTGGGTGGTCGTGGCTCTCTTGTCCCGGGTGACCGAAATGCGACGGCTACTGAGCGTGCTGCTCCTCACTCTTGTGGGATGTGAGGGCGTCTTGATGGGCCCGACCGGTGAGCAGATCACCGTGCTGCCGCCCGGACCTGAAACGCCGCGAGGTGAGGCGGCGATTCCCTTCGAGTGTGACCCGGCCCAGACCCCGGCTGAGCTCCCGCTGCGCCGGCTCTCGCGGGCCGAGTACCTCAACACCGTGCGCGCTTTTGCGAACGCCGCGCTCCCGCAGTCGAATGGCGCCGCGTGGAACGCGCTGGGCACCGAGCTCGGCCAGGTTCCGCAGGACACGGTGGTGAAGGTCAACGGCGAGACGCACGGTGGATTCTCGCGCCTCGATCAAACGACGCAGCAGGCGACGGTCGACGCGACGTACGCGGTCTCGGTGGCGCTGGCTCGTCAGGTCACCCGGCCCAGCGCGCGCCTGACCGAGTTGATGGGCTCGTGCGCCACCGACGCCAACACCGGCAACGACGCTTCATGCCTCGCGGCCCTGGTCGACAAGCTCGGCCCGCTCGCCGTGCGGCACACGTTGTCTGCCGATGACCGGGCGTTCTTCATCGCCACCGCGGGCACCACGCCGGTGGATCCCGATGCCGTCGCCGACGTGTTGACCGTGATGACCGCTGCGCCCGGTTTTCTGTACCACGTCGAGTCGGGTGTTCAGCCGCTGGGCGGTGGGGTGTTCGCCCTCGACGCACAAGAGCTGGCCGCGCGCCTCTCGTACCATTTCTGGCAGGCGCCCCCTGACCCGGCGTTGCGTGCATCGGCTGCTTCCGACGCGCTGCTGCAAGACGGCGAGTACCGCACCCAGGTCGCCCGGTTGTTGGCCGACCCGCGCGCGGAGGTCATGGTCAATGACTTCTTCAACCAATGGTTCCGCCTGCAGGAACTCGGCTCGCTCACCTCGCGCGTCGGCACCGCGCAATACGACGCATTCGCCGGAGCCAACCGCCCGACCGTGCAGCTGCGTGACGCGATGTTCGACGACGTGCTCTCGGCCGTGCGGTGGAACGTGAAGCATGGCGCCACGCTCGATGGCCTGCTCACCGACTCACGCCAGTACACGCAGAGCGCGGAGCTCGCCTCGATCTACGAAGCACCGGTCTGGGATGGCACTTCAGAGCCCGCGCAGTTGCCCGCCACGCGTTCGGGGTTGCTCACCCGCGCGGCGTTCCTCGCCAACGACAGCGCGAACACCCGCCCGGTGATGAAGGGCCTGCGCATTCGCACCGCGCTCCTGTGCGACTCGATTCCCGCGCCGCCGGGAAACTTGATGGTCACCACGCCGGAGCTCGCGGCTGACGCCACCACGCGCCAGCAGATCGAGAACCTCACCGAGCAGCCCGGCAGCAGTTGCCTGGGGTGTCACCGCTCGCTCAACCCGCTGGGCTTCGGCAGCGAGGGCTTCGATGCGCTGGGCCGCGTGCGCACGCACCAGCAGCTCTTCGACGTGGGCGGTAACGCGACGGGCGCGCCGCAGGTGAACACCGTGTCCACCCCGCGCGTGGAGTTCGACGACGACCGCGTCTTCGCCGACATCGGCTCGGTCACCAGGCGCCTCGCCGAGAGCCGCCGCGTCGACAGCTGCTTTGCAAGGCAATATTTTCGGTACAGCTTTCAGCGCGCGGAGAGCCTCACGCTCGACGCCTGTTCGCTCCGTACGCTGGACCTCGCCGCGCGCGGTGGCTCGTTGACCGATGCACTGGCCGCCACTGCTTTCCTTCCCGGCTTCAAGAGCCGCCGTCTGTCGCCGTAACGGAGAAACGAAACATGGCTCTGTCCCGCCGAATGCTTCTCCAGGCGCTCGCCGCCGCCCCCGTCATCCCCTCGTTGTGGAGCGCGCGCGCCCAGGCGCAGGGCATGACCCCGCCGAAGTTCTACGTGCACTTCACCACGAGCCACGGCGCCATCTGGAATCAGAACATGTACCCCGCGGGCGCTTCGCCCGCGACGCAGAGCTACGCAGGCCACACCATTCGCCGGCAGCCACTCGCGCTCAACGTGGGAAACGGCCGGGCGGGCGTCTCGCCGGTGTTGACCGGCAGCGCGGGCGTCTTCACCTCGCAGCTCGCCTCGAAGATGAACGTCATTCAAGGCCTCGACTGGCCGCTCTACGTGGGTCACCACTCGGGTGGTCACCTGGGGAACATGGCGCGCAACGACGGCTCGGGTGAGGCGATGGGCGATGGCGCCGTGATGGGCGCGCACCCGCGGGTGACGATTGATCAGCTGATGGCCTGGAGCCCCGAGTTCTATCCAGACCTCGCCGGCGTGAGGGAGCGGGCCCTCACCATGGGCTCGCGCACCAGCTACACGTGGGCCAATCCTTCGACGCGCAGCGGCGCGATTCAGGAAGTGGCGGGCAACCGCGACAGCCTGGCCTGGTACGACCGCGTCTTCCCTCCGGGCACGATGACGGGTGGCCC
>JAYTAT010000911.1:0-41681 GCA_043737315.1 Archangium sp. | reverse complement strand
ATCCACGTGAGCGCGCGCAGCTCGAGATCATCCGGGTGGAGCACAAGACGTTCGCGGCGGCCTACGCCAAACTCCAGCCCTCGCTGCAGCAGTCGCTCGAGCGTGAGGCGGCTGACCTCAAGGCCCAGGAAGACGTGGAAGCGGCTGAAAGTCAGGGCCGCGGGTGGACCGCCTCGGTCGCCAGCACCACCGCGCTTGCCCTGCGCAACAAGCTGGTGCCGGGTCCACGTCACCCCGACAACCGCAAGCCGCTGCTGCGTGCCGCCGAGTTGTTGCTGCACGCGATGGATCAACGCTGCGCGCGGGGCATGGCGGGGCAGGGCGAAGGCCGGGGTGGTGTGGCGCTGCTGGGCAGCTTTGGTGACGTGCTCGAGCTGGCGCACCGGGTTCCCGAGCTGCAGAGCCGCTTGCTGAACATCGCGCGCAGCGTGGCCGACTTCAGCAAACAGGCCGCCGAGATGATCGCGCTGGCTGCCGAGGGCACCGAGTTCGACGACGCCGTGCGCCTCGAGGGCGTCTCGGGCATCGCCGGCAACCTCGCAGAGGAACTCGAGCGCATCGGTGAACTCGTTCAGGTGGCGGGCACCATCGTCCCTGAAGTGGTCGAGCCGGTCAGGGCGCACCTGACCATCATGCGAGAGCGCACCGCGATGGCCTTGCGCCGTCGCGCGACGCGTACGTTTGCGCAGAGCCAATCGGGCCGAAAGGGCGAGCCGCTCGAGCTGCTCACCACAGACAGCCGGCGCCTTCGCGAGTTGGAGCGCTGCCTGGTGGAGCTCTCGCCTTCACACGCAGGTTTGCGCGTCACGCTGCTCGCGCCGCTGGCTGAGCAGTACGCGCGCGACGTGCTGACGGTGCAGCCGTTCACCAAGCTCGAGCAGCTGCTGCGCTTGATGCAGGGCGTGGTCGACAACCTCACGCGCGAAGGGGCGTCACCGGCGGCTGCCCTGCGGGTCGCCCGCGACGAGGTGGAGCGCAGGGTCACCGGCTACGCCCAGGGGCTCACCGCGCCGAAGGGCATTGCGCCCGACGCCGCCCGGGTTCTGGGCGGTGAGGCGTACACGTTCTATCGGCAGCAGCTCTCGGCCAACGCCATCGAAGGTGATTTGAACGCGCTTCGGGGCATCGATGCGTTGTTGCGAACGGTCGGCGCGGTGCCGCTCGCCCCCGAAACGCGCGAGCTGGTGGCCAACGCCGAGGTGCAGTCGCTGGGCGTGCGCGTGCGGTATCTGTCGAGCTGGTGGGGGCTGGTGGAAGCCGCGCTCCCTCTCGACAAGCTCAAGCCGGCTGACGCAGACAAGGCCTTCGATGGCCTGGTGAAGAGCCGCTTTCCGTTGCTGGTGACGCGCGAAGGCGAGTTCGTTCGGCTGGGTTCGGCGATCGCGCGCTTGAGTCAGGAGAGTGGCCAGCGCGCTGAGTACATTGGGTCGTTGCTCGACGAATCAAGGAAGTGCGAGGAGGCATTCTCGAGGTTCTCCCGGCGGTTGATCGACAGCCGCGCTGCGCGGCGCTGAGCCATGACGGTCGACCGGTTCAACCAGCTCAAAGACCGGCTCGACGCACTTCGCGAAGGGCGCCCGCCTGCGCTGGGGTTGTTGAGCCGGGCCAAGATGATGTTCTTGCGCGACGACGGGAAGGTCGCCCTCGACGGCTTGCGTGCACTCGACACCGAGCTCGAGCGGGCGGGCGTGCACACGGTGGCTGACGCGCGGCTGCTGCGCGAGCTGGGTTCGGCGAAGGGCAAGCTGGGGAAGCTGAGCGTGGGCCTGCGTGCGCGGGCTGATGCTTCGCTGACGGAGTTCGAGCTCGCCCTCGATCAAGCAGAGCGCATGGCGGCGCTGGGCGTGCTTCCGGCTGAACTGCGCTCGACGCTCGAGGTCGACTTCCGCCGGCTGGGCAGGGTGGTGAAGGTGGCCGCCGTGTTCGCCGCAGCGAACGTGCCGTTCGAGATCTTCAGCCGGCCTCGCACGGCTGAGCGGCTCGCGCCCACCAGTGCCCGGCTCGCACTCGCAGAGTTCTTTTCTGAAAGGGCCCAGCGCCAGACGGGTGACACCGCGCAGAAGCGCCGCGATCTCGACCTCGCGTACGAAATCGTGCTGCGCATGGGGGCCGACGCGAAGGGTGACCGCGATCGTTCGCGGCAGTTGCGGCTCGAGCTGGGGGCTGCGCGTGAGCGGGTGAGGGCGTCGCCCGCGGTGCGTTCGCTCGATGACCTGATCCGCCACGTGCGTCACTCCGCTCGAAGCGATCCTTCCACGGCGTGGCGCAGCTTGCGGGCGCTCTACGAACGGGCGATCGAAGCGGGTGACTCCGAGCTTGCGCAGACCGCCAGTGCGGCGCTGCTTTCCATCAGCGAGAGAGGCGCGCTTGCCCCCGCGGTCGACCGCGCCGAGGCGATGCGGTCGATCGGCTGGAGGGACGGGCCGCGACAGGAACTCGCCTCGAACCGCCTGGCTCCAGGGGGTCGGAAGGGGCTCGATGATCAGCTCGCCTCCGAGTTGGCCCAGCTCGCCTTCGAGCTCGACGACGATGAGCGCAGGGCCCTCGAGCTGGCGGCAGGCTGCGCGCGGTACTTCGACGTGGAAGACTCGTTGTCAGAGGAGATCGTCGAAGCAGAGGTGCGCTCGACGCGGCCGGTGCAGAAACGCGTGCCCTACCCCACGCAGTTGATGACCTACGAGCCCACCAACTCGCTCGATCAGCTCAATCACTTCGTGCTCGATCACCCCGGCTCGTTGGTGCTCGACCTCGCTTCGGGCCGGCAGATGGTGCGCGCGTATCTCGAGGAAGAGCCACCCCCGCGCCCGAAGAAGTCGCAGAAGACGGCAGTGCGGGTCTACGTGCTCGATGCGTCGGGTTCGATGCACGGCTCTCGCGCGCGGTTTCGTGACGCCATCGTGGTCTCTGAGCTCAATGCCATTCGCGTGAAGGCGAAGGCAGGCCTGCCGTTCGACCCGCTGTACTTCTCGTTCTTCAACGACGCGCCGACCGAGCTGGTGCGCATCGACAGTGGTGATGCGGCCTCGAGGCACATCGACAAGCTGTTCCGGGAGTCGCCGGCAGAAGGTCAGACTGATATTTCACTCGCGCTGGTGTCCGCCTTCGATTCCATCGGCCGTGCGCGGGGTGAAGACCCGTACCTTGCGCGCGCCACGGTGGTCCTGGTGACCGACGGTGAAGACGGCGTCGAACTCGAGCTCATCAGGAAGACGCGCAGGCCCTACGAGGGGCTGGAGATCGCGCTGAGCTTCATTTCGCTGGGTGAAGAGAACCCCGACCTGCGTTCCCTCATCGTCGAACAGCGGGATGCAGGCGGTCGCGCGTTTTATCACCACGTGTCCGACGCCGAGATTCAGCTCGCGCGCACCGACTTCGACTCGGCCTGGCGCACCTTGTTGCCGGCTGACGTGGCGGTGACCAGCGACGCGCTCGAGCGACTGGTGCCGCACCTCGAAGCGCTCGAGGCGATCGCCCAGGGCAGGCCCGTGCACAAGAGCGCCACGCAGGCCTCGCAGTTCGATGCCTTGTTCCCCGAGAGGCCGCGCGCGAATGCCGTGGCGCCGCCGCAGCTGCCCCGGGTGGTCGACGTGTTGGAGGCGATCGCCGAAGCCGTCAGCCTCGCGCCGACCGAGGGCCGCCGCGCCGAGGCGGTCACGCTGCTCACCCACCTGCTTCAGGTGTACGGAATGCCGCTGCCGAAATACCTGGACTGGGTGCAGGTGCCTGAGGTGAGGCTCCAGAAGGCGGTCGCGCGGATTCGCCTGGTCTGCTGAGGTGGTCCTGCGTGTTCGGGTTCTTCAAGAAAAAGCCGGTGGTCTTCAAGTCGAGCGATCCGCTGGCCGTGTTCGACGCGGTGATCAGCTCGCTCGATCGTCAGGGCGCAGAGGTGCGGAAGTCGGCGGCCACGTTGCTGGCGCTCCGGGCCGAGCTCGCGCGGGATGAACAGAAGTACGAGAAGCGGGTGGGCACCACGAAGGAAAAGCTCGAGCGCGCGCTGGGTGAGCCGAAGATCGAGAAGACGCTGAAGCGGGATCTGTCTGAGGCGCAGCAGCTGCTCGAGACCACCCACGAGGCGCATGCGCAGGCCGGGGTGAACGCGAAGCTGTTGATGGACGCGGCAGAGGAACTGTCGCGGCAGTTGGCCGAGCTGCAGGAAGAGCGGCAGAGCGCGCGGGCGAGGTTGTCAGCGGGCGTGATGGTGTCGGATGCGCTCAAGACGCAGGTCGCGAACTTCGATCGGGTGATGAGGCTCGATCAAGCACGCGACGAGGTCGAAAAGGCGCACGCCCTGGCTGAGCTGTATCGGGAAGACGCCGGGAAGTGACTCGTGCGTCCCCCTGGGTGAGGGCCTCGAGTCATTTCACCGCTTCGAGTACCCCTGCAGCAAATGCACATACGACCGCCACGCGGCGTCGATCGACATCAGATCGCGCTCGCTGACCTCCCGCACCCGCCGCGCCGGTGAACCCATCAGAAAACCTCTCGGCTCGAACTTCTTGCCCGGAGTCACCACCGAGCCCGCCGCCACAAAACACTCATCCCCAATCTCCACCCCATCCAGCACGATGCTCCCCATGCCAATCAGGCACCGATTTCCCACGGTGCAGCCGTGCAGAATCACCCGGTGCCCCACGGTGCACTCCACGCCGATGTGCGTCTGACTGAAACCGGTGGTCGCATGCGCGATGGTGCCATCCTGAATGTTGGTGCGCGCGCCGATCTGGATCGTTCCACAATCCCCGCGCAACACAGCCGTCGGCCACACCGAGACCTCCTCAGCGAGCTTCACGTCACCCAGGAGTAACGCAGACGGGTGAACGAACGCCGTGGGGTGCACGATGGGTGACAGACCTTCGAAGGCTTCACTCGACATGGTGGGGAGCTACCTGAAGCGCGCTATGTTGCAAGACACCATGCAGCGGATCATCGTGTTGGGACTGGTGCTTTCAGCGTCGTTGTCCGTCGCTCAGGGCACTCCTGAAATTCCGAATGAGAAGGTCATCATCGTGCCCATGGGCGATCCGTACGATGCCGGCGTCGCGCAGCCGCCCCCCGCGCCACAGCCTGAGCCCATCCCTCAGCCGCAGCCGCCGCCCCCGCAAGACACGCCGCTGCAGCCCGACACGCGCACCATCGAGGCGCTGCCGCCGCCGCCCCCGCTGCCGGAGCAGTTCGATCGCAACCCGCCGCAGATCGTGCCTTCGGGCCCGGGCGCGATGATCGACGGCCACCCGCGTGAAGGCGCCTTTCTTTCGGGCCCGGGCAGCCTCACCTTCCTGCTGCACCACACCCTGATGACCGGCTTCGGCGTGCTCGCCACCCAGTTGGTGCCGCGCGCGATCGACGCCGGCCCTTCACGCGAGGCCGTGCTCGACCGCCGGGGCCAGATCGACATCCCCGCGGGCGGCTGTCCTCCCATCGACCCGCGTTACCTGGGCGCCAACAGCAAGGTGGTCAGCTGCTCCGACATCGTCACGGGCGAAGACGCGCGCCTGGCCTACCTGATGGGCACGCTGCTGGGCGCCGGCATCGGCTTCACCTCGGCGGCCATCTGGCAGTTCAACAACTGGATCAGCCACCGCTCGGCGAACTTCGGCATCTTGAGTTCACTCATCGGCGGCATGTTCCTGGGCGGGTTCACTGACCTCGTGACCGGCCACGGAGACGCCTACGCCACCATGTGGATGACGATGATCGGCAGCTCGGCAGGCGCCTGGCTTGCGGCCATCGTGGGCGGCGGCGACATCGCGCTCAACAAGGCCACGCTCATCGTCTCTGGCGCGGCCTGGGCTGCGATTTACACCGCGCTCATCGTGGCCATCATCGCCACCACCGGCGGCGCCATCACGCCCCGCAGCGGTTTGGATGCGGTGATGCTGATGCCTGCGATCGGCGCCGGCGTGATGGCGCTGGCCACGCTCAAGTTCAACCCCAGCACCACCCAGATCATCAGAGCCAACATCTTCGGCGCGATCGTCGGAGGCGCGGTGTTGGCGCTCTCGGGCCTGTTGCTCGGGCCCACCACCGGCTTCACCCAGTCGCCGGTCCCCTACATCCTGGCGGGTGTCGGTGCGATCGGCGCCAAGACGTTGGTGAGCCTGCTCTGGGCCGATGCCGCCGAGAACCCCGGTGCGTCGGAGATCTCAGGCAAACGGACCTACCGAAGCGTCTGGTAACTTTGCCTTCTTCCATGGCGAACAAGCGCACGAAGAAAAAGGCCTCCCTGGTCGAGGAGGCTCGCGACATGCCCCCGCAGCGGGCGCTCCATTACAAAGTGGTCGAACTCTCGAGCGTCGATGAGCACACGCTGGAGCGAGCGATCAACGAGTGGGTTCCCATGGGCTGGAAATTCGATGGCCTTCAATTCGCGATGCGGGAGTCATCGAAGCGGCCCTCGATGGCCTTCGTGTTCTTTACGCGTGAAGGCGCCCCGTTGCCGCAGCCCGAGATCGTGCCTCACCTCGAGGTCGCGCACCGCTCGGAAGACGAAGCGATCGCGCACCTGCAGAAGCTGACCGCCGAGGTCGATCCGATGCAGACCGCCTGGGAGCGGCTGCACGGCCTCGCCGCAGACAAGCTCGAGCGCGACGAATGAGAACCTTGCGCGTCGTGAAGGAGGGCGAGCCATCGGGGTACCCCAAGGCCTCGTTGCTCCTGCGAGGCGGCGCGCGGCTGGTCGACACGGCGATCGCCTGGTCGCTCTACTGGTCCTTCGGGCCCGCGGGCGTGGTGATGGCCATGCTCTACACTTTGTTCGCCGACGGCATGCTGCAGGGCCAGAGCCCGGGGAAGAAGATCTTCGGCGTGAAGGTGGTCTTCGTGCCCACCAAGAGCGGCGCCCGGCATCGCGACAGCGTGCTGCGCAACGCACCTTTCGGCCTCATCGTTCTGCTCTCGATGATGCCCGAGCTGGGGCCGCGCGCGTTCCTGGCGGGGCTGGTGGTGATCGGCAGCGTCGAGGCCCTGCAGTGTCTGCGTGATCGCGAAGGGGTTCGTCTCGGTGATACGTGGGCGCAGACGCAAGTGATCGACGGCAAGATTCAAGCAGATCAACCGCAGCGAGTTCCGGCGCGACAAGAGAACAGCGCCGGGGCCCGTTTGCGGCAACAGACGACGACGGAGCCGCGGCGTGAGTGACGCCCGGCGGAAGAGGGCTTGACCCAATGCGCATCGCGCTCACGCACAACTTGAGGTTGTCGGACTCCGAAGAAGAAGCGGAGTTCGACACGGAAGAGACTGTCAACGCATTGGCCGCGGCGATCGAACGCCTGGGCCACCGGGTCGAGAAGATGGAGGTCTCGGGCCCTGCCTCCCGCACCGTCGCGCGCCTCGAGGCCTTCTCACCCGATCTCATCTTCAACACGGCCGAGGGCCGCCGCGGCCGTTTCCGTGAAGCGTTCTTCCCCGCGCTCTTCGAGGAGCTCGGTTTTCCGTACACGGGCAGCGACGCCTACGCGTTGGCGTTGACGCTCGACAAGCAGCTCTCCAAGCTGGTGCTCCGAGAGCTGGGCGTGCGCACGCCCGGCTGGCAGTTCGTGGAAAAGGTCTCTGAGCTCAAGCCCGACGAGCTCCACTTTCCCGTCATCGTGAAGCCCAACTTCGAGGGCAGCAGCAAGGGCATCACGCAAGACTCGGTGGCCGAGACCGTCGACGAACTCAGGCGCAAGGTGATCAAGGCGCTCGAGAAGTATCCCGCGGGCGTGCTGGTCGAAGAGTTCATCGTCGGCCGCGATCTGACCGTGCCGTTCCTCGAGGCAGTCGACAACGACTTCGACGGCGTGCTCAGCCCCGTCGAATACGTGATCGACCCCGCCATCGCGAAGGCGCGGCGGTACTCCATCTACGACTACGAGTTGAAGACCACGCGCGACAAGGCGGTCAGCGTGCGAGCCCCCGCGGCCATCGACGAAGACATGAGCGAGCGCATTCGCAAGATGGCGCGCACGGTCATCAAGAAGCTCGACTGCAAGGATCTCGGCCGGGTCGACTTCCGCCTGTCGGACGCAGGGGTGCCGTACTTCCTCGAGATCAACGCGCTGCCTTCGCTCGAGCAGGGCGCGGGTATCTACGCGGCGGCGGCCCTCGAAGGGCTGCACTTCGATGGCGTGATCGACGCGGTGATTCAGAACGCGGCCAAGCGCTACAAGATCAAGGACAAGCCGCGTGGGCTCTCGCGCCCGACGCGCCGGGGTCCACTCAAGGTGGGCTTCACCTTCAACGTCAAGCGCATCAAGCCGACCGCGGAAGGTGAAGATCGCGAAGCCGAGTACGACTCGCCCACCACGCTGCAGGCCATTCGCGAGGCGATCGCCAGCCACGGTCACGAGGTGGTCGACCTCGAGGCCACCGCCGAGCTGCCGATGGTGCTCGCGAGCACTCCGGTCGACGTGGTGTTCAACATCGCCGAAGGGTTCCGCGGCCGAAACCGCGAGAGCCAGGTGCCCGCGCTGCTCGAGCTGCTCGACATTCCGTACACGGGCTCTGATCCCGCGACGTTGTCACTCGCGCTCGACAAGGCGCTGGCCAAACGTGTGGTGCGCGCCGCGGGCCTCGACACCCCGAACTTCCAGCTGATGAGCAGCGGCCGTGAACGCCTCGACAAACAATTCGTGCGCTGGCCCTTGATGGTCAAGCCCGTGGCCGAGGGCTCGAGCAAGGGCGTGATCAGCAAGAGCGTGTGCCACAACGAGACCGAGCTGCGTGAAGTGGTCAAGGAGTTGGTCGAGCGCTACCAGCAGCCCGCGCTGGTCGAAGAATACATCGGCGGCCGCGAGTTCACCGTGGGTCTGCTGGGTGAGCGCAGGCCCGAAGTGTTGCCCCCGATGGAGATCGTCTTCACCGACAAGTCTGACAAGACGCCGATCTACAAGTTCGAGGACAAGCTCGAAGAGAACGATCGCATTCGCTACGAGGTGCCGGCGAAGGTCGAACCCGCTCAGCTCGAGCGGCTGCGTGCCTCGGCTCGCACCGCCTTCATGTCACTGGGTTGCCGCGACGTGGCGCGCATCGACTTCCGCATGGATGAGACGGGCCGCATCTACTTCATCGAGTGCAACCCGCTGCCGGGGCTCACCCCGGGCTGGAGCGACCTCGTGCTGATCGCCCAGGGCGACGGCATGGATTACCACACGCTCATCGGCGAGATCCTCTCGGGGGCCATTCGCCGGTACAAAGAACGCGGTTCACGCCGTCGTGATCGAGCCGACGCCGACGCGGCCTGATCGAGCCTGCCAGGTCGTCATCAGCAGCCTCCCGTCGATCCATGCTTCTGTTCCCTCCGGACGGTGGGCGTCCCGAGTACAGTGTGCGAAATGTCGGCCTCCAATCGGGTTCGTGCCCGCGAACTGGATCTTCCGCTGGGCCGCTTCAAGCCCGGCAAGTTCAACTCGATCACCGACGTGGAGGGCGTGCTCGTCGGTCACTCCACCATCATCGAAGGCGCGCCTGGCCCGTTGTCAGTCGGCAAGGGCCCGGTGCGCACCGGCGTGACCGCCATCATCCCCAACGACGGCAACATCTTCATGGATCGCCTCGCCGGCGGCGCCTTCGTGCTCAACGGCGCGGGTGAAGTCTCTGGCCTGACCCAGGTGGTGGAATGGGGCCTGCTCGAGACCCCCATCATGCTCACCAACACCATGGCCGTGGGCGCGGTGAGCGACGCGCTGGCGCGCACCATGGTCGAGAGCCACCCGGGCATCGGCGACGAGCACGACGTGATCATTCCGGTCGTGGGCGAGTGCGACGACAGCTACCTGAATGACATCGCGGGCCGGCACGTGAGGGAAGAGCACGTACGCGAGGCGCTCAAGCGGGCGAAGTCGGGCGTGGTCGAAGAGGGCGCTGTGGGCGGCGGCACGGGTATGATCACCTGCGACTTCAAGGCGGGCATCGGCACCAGCTCGCGCAAGCTGCCCCCGGTGCACGGCGGCTACACGCTGGGTGTGCTGGTGATGAGCAACTTTGGAAGGATGCACAACCTCCGCGTCGCCGGCATGCCGGTGGGGGAAGTGCTCGCCGAGAAGTTCCGCGGCATGCCCCGGCGCATCAAGAGCTACGGGTCGATCATCGCGGTGGTGGCCACCGACGCGCCGCTGTTGCCGCACCAGATCAACCGCCTGTGCAAACGCGTCGCGCTTGGTATCGGCCGGGTGGGGAGCTACGCCGCCCACGGCTCAGGCGAGATCGTGGTCGGCTTCTCGACGGCGAACGTGGTGCCCCGGCGCACGAACAAGATGGTCTACAAGATGAAGCTGCTGCTCGATGCGCGGCTGGATCCGCTCTACGAGGCGGTCATGGAGGCCACCGAAGAGGCGATCCTCAACTCCATGTGCATGGCCACCGAGATGGCAGGGGCCCATGGCCACCTGGTGCCCGCCTTGCCGCTCGACGAAGTGCGAAGGTTCGTCGACGCCACCCGGCCCATCTTCGCCTCCGTGAAGCTGCGGCCCGATCAGCCCGCCGTACCCGCCACGGACGATGTGGCGGCGGAATCGCAGCTGGGCTTCAACCTCGACGAGGCCCAGCCCACCCGGGTGCGCAGCGCCGAGGGCATGCCTTTTCCCACCCGGCCGATGCCCGACAAGGAAGAGGACGACAAAGGGGGGTGATCGCTTCCCAAGGTTCTGGTACGCACCCGGTTCCAACAGCTTTTCAGGAGCCCCTATGGCCAACAGCAAGTCGAAGCACCGCCGAGTTCGCAGCAAGATCCGCCTCAAGTGGAAGAAGCGCGCCGAGCGCAAGAAGGCCGCCGTGAAGGCCGCCAGCACCGGCAAGAAGAAGAAGTAAGACCGCCGTTTCGGGTCGCCCTTGACGGCTCAGCGCTCCAAGCGCTGGGCCGTCGACGTTTCAGAAACTCTTCAGCGCGAGGTGCGCTGGGCGGTGAACGACTCATTCACCTCGCACGGCTCGCCCGACATCGGCAGCGTGCGTGTGGTGAAGGTGCCCTGCAGCCGAATGCCCGCATCCAGGCTGTTGCCCTCGGGGATCACCACCGAACGCAGCCGGTAGCTTCGCGTGCTGGCCGACCCCGACAGCACCAGATCGAACGTGTCGTAGATCGTGCCGCCGAGGTTCACGTCTTCGATGGTGGTCGTCACCCGTGTGCCGGCTTGCTCGAGCCTCCAGGTCGGCACGCGTGGCCCCGAGATCGAGCACATGCCGCCATCGGCCGAAGCCACGCCTGCATCGACGCCCCACGTCACCGAATAGAGACCATCGACGGGTGGACACGTCGTGCAAGGCGAAGCGTTGGGCCCGCAGCTGGCCAGAACCACCAGGGTGATGAGCGCTGTCGGTCGCATCCTGCACAGCGTAACAGCTAGAACCCGCGCCATGCTTCCCCCGCCTGTGACCGCGTTGATCGACACCATCGCCCGCGCCCATGCAGGTCAGAGCGTCGTGTTCGACGCCGACGGCACGCTCTGGCGCGGCGACGCCGGAGAAGACTTTCTGCGCTACGCCATTCACCGCGGGATCTTCGAGGCCAGCTACGACCGATACGAGAAGTTGCTCGGGCAATCGCACGCGCGCGCGTACGCCTACTGCGTCGAGGTGATGCGCGATCTCACCCAGACCGAGCTCGAGCAGGCCTGCACCACCTTCTTCGCCGAGCGCATCGTCGGCCGCATCTTCCCTTTCGTGCGGCCCCTGCTGGCGAGGCTCAAAGAGGCTGGCTGCCCGGTGTGGATCTGCAGCGCCTCGCCCCGGTGGGTGGTGGTGCCCGGCGCGGTCGCCCTGGGCATCCCGGTGAACCAGGTGATCGGCGTCACCTGCTCCATCCGTGACGGCAAGCTCACCGGCGAGGTCGAGCTGCCCGTGCCCGTCGGCCCCGGCAAGGTCACCTGGCTCGAGCGCGCCAAACTTCAGCCCGCGCTCGGCGTGGGCAACGGCGACTTCGACGTCGACATGCTCGCGTTCTCGCAGCACGCGTTGGTCATTTCTCCCCGCGATTCGCGCAACCAGCTCGTGCTCGACGGCCTCTCGCGCGGCTGGCCCATTCTCACGGCGTGAGAATTCGTCGATGTGTGAGAGTTGAACACGTGCGGCGAATGACGGCATAAGGCGCGCCCATGCGCCTCTCGTCAGTCCTCGCGCTCGTGATGCTCCTCGCCGCTCCGGCCTTCGCCCAGAAGGTCGTGATCCTGGAGCTCGACGGAGATCCCCAGGGTAAACTCCGCGCGCAGGTCGAAGCGGCCGTTCGTTCAGCCGCCGCGGTCGACCTCATTCCCCTGAAGGCGTTCAAGGACGCCGCGGCGAAGAAGAAGATGAGGGGCGCTGCCGCGATGACCCCGGTCGGCATCGCGCGCGCCGCAAAATCCCTCAACCTCGACGCGGCCGTGGGCGGTGAAGTGATCGAAGGCACCTACAAGGTCCTCATCTACGACCGCGTCGGCGAGCAGCTGTGGGCCAAGGATCTGCCGGTCAAGAAGGGGCTGCTCAGCGAAGACTTCGCCGGCAAGCTCGCGCGCGCCATCGCCGCGGCCGCCACGCAAGGCGCAGCCCGCACCACGCCTCCGGCAGAAGAGACGCCGCCTGCGGAAGAATCACCCGGCCTCGATCTCACCCAGACCGACGGCACCGGTGAGCGCGGCGTGATCACCGGCGGCGCACCCCCGGAAGATCGCGACACCGACCTCGAAGACCCCAACCGCAAGAAGAAGCAGACCCACGTTCCGGTGCCGCTCTTCCGCGTGTGGCTGGCCGGCAGCACCACCTGGCGAAGTCAGTGCCTGCGGCCGGGGGTGGCCAATTGCAAGGCGTACGACCTCGCGCAGGTGCCGCCCACCGGCATCTCCATCGACTTCACCGCGAGCGTTCCGTACCTGGGCCTGTCGTTGAATGCCGACGTCTTTCCCCTGGCGCGCCTGGACAACCGCATTCTCCAGGGCTTCGGCGTGTTGATAGGCTTTCAGTACGGTCAGTCGCAGACCCGCATCGTCGAGGAGTCGATGCAAGGGCAGGGGCCCGAGCAGACGGTGAAGAGCGATGACATCGGCTTCTCCGCGCAGCTCGCGTGGCGGTACCATTTTCAGATGGGCTACGGCGATCCACAGCCGGTGGGCTGGGTCGGTCTTCGCGGCGGCCTGCAGTCACGCAGCTTCTTGATCGACCCCAAGGCCGGCACCTCGTTGCCCTCGAGCGAGCGCGTGTATCCCACGGGCATCGGCTTCCCCACGCTGGGCATCGACGCCGCGGTGCCCGTCAACAAGTTCGTGCGCGTCGAGGTGGTGCTCTCGTACTTCTTCAACCCGCGGCCGGCCGCGGATCAGATCGTCGGCTACGGCAACCTGAACGATCCGACCGGCGGCGCCACGGCCACGGGCCTCGGGCTCGAGTTGGGTCTCTCAGGCGAGGTGTGGGGGCCGCTCGGTTACACCGTACGCTGGCGCTACCAGGGCTTCACCGATCGCTACTACGGCCAGGGCCAGAAATGGACCGTCTGCAACGAGCTCCAATGTGGCGGCGTGGGCGAAGAGTCGTTTCACTCGATCATCTGGGGCGTGACGGCGAGCTTCTGATTCCTCTTTCCGTGTGTTGACACTCCCTACCTGAATCCCTACAAGCCGCGTTTCGCCTGGCCAGCCTTCCCTTAAGGAATCTCATGAGTCTCCGCAGCTTGAGCGCCGTTTCCATCGCCGCGCTCGCACTCGTTCTGACCGCATGTCCGCCGATCACCCCCAAGCCCGACGGCAATGACGTCGCGTTCGACGCCGGCAATCCTCCGCCGCGTGATGCGTGCTCGGGTGGTTGTGCGGGCAACCAGATCTGCAACACCGCCACGCGCACCTGCGTCGATGCCTGCGGGGGCTGCGACGGCGGCACCTGCGTGAAAATCATGGAAGGGGTCTTCCAGTGCCGCACCGCGGCGATCACCTGTGGCGGCAACCTGTGCGACCCGGGTCAGGTCGCGTGCCTCGGCGGCGCGTGCGCTTGCCTTTCCAGCCTCTCTGGCGCGCTCGACACCTGCCGCGCGGCCGGCAAGTGGTGCAACGGCGCGACCTGCTCGAACCCCAAGTCGCTCCAGCAGTGCAAGCAGGGTGACCTCAGCTCGCCGTGTCCCTCGATGTTCACCTGCCAGCCGGTGTTCGGCGATGATCTCGCGGTCTGCACGAAGACCTGCATGGATGACAACCAGTGCCAGCGCGGAGAAATCTGCTCGATGGTCGGCTGCCTGCCCTCTGGTCTGTTCAGAGATCAGGAGTGCAACCAGACCAAACCTGCCCGCGACGGTGGCTTCGAGCGCGACGACGCGGGCGCCCCGCTGCGTCTGACCGTAACGGTCGGCAACACCTGCCTCCTCAGGAGCGGGGCGGGCGTGCTCACCGAGCCCGAGGGCAAGGGCACGGGCAACTGCAGCTACGTCATCTTCCAGTTCTGGAACGATGGCGTGTACCCGACTGAAACCTGCCGCCCCCCTGGCGTGGCCGCCGAAGGCCAGGCTTGCCGCGATGACTTCAGCGCCGGTACCACCGCCACTCAGTGCGCGACGGGCCTGCAGTGCACCAAGACGCGTGGCGGCGATGACGGCGTGTGCTTGCGCATGTGCAACGCGCAGCCCCCTGCGCTCGGCTTCCCCCCCCAGCCCGAGTGCGGCGCCGCCGAGGCCTGCGTGAACACGCTGCGCTACACCGACCCGAACTCCAACGCGGTGCTCGGCGTGTGCATGAAGAAGTGCAACGTGTTCGATGCCGCCAGGAACACCTGCGCCAACGTGGGCACCTCGCCCTCGAGCTGCGTGCCGACCGAAGCGAGCGGTGAGCTCGTGGTCAGCAACAACGGCGAGGGCATCTGCATCCCCCAGCGCCCGCTGATCGCGGCCGTGGGTGCCACCTGCCTCGAGACCGACGCCTTCCGCGGCGCCGCCTGTGGTTCGGCTCAGCTGTGCACCTCGCTCGACGCCGACCGGGCTGCCAGCTGCACGGCGGTGTGCGACCTCGACTGCAACCCCACCGATGGCGGCACGGGCCCGGCCCGCTGTGCCACCGGGCCCAGCGCCCGTTGCGCGGCTGGCACCAGCTGCCGCCGCGTCACCAGCACCACCGGCGCTCGCGTCGGCTTCTGCCTCTAAGAGGCAGAGGCTCGACGCGGTGAACGAAGCGGCTGGCGGAAACGCCGGCCGCTTTTTTTTACATCTGAATGAGGCCCTTGCGCAGGCCTTCGGTGACGGCCTCGACCCGGTTGGTGACCTCGAGCTTGCGGTAGATGTGCTCGAGGTGCGTGCGGATGGTCGCCTTCGAGAGCGTGAGCATGGTGGCCGCCTCGCTGTTCGAGACGCCCTTGGCGATCAGCTGAAGAATCTCCGTCTCTCTTGCCGACAGCTTCTTGCCTTCGGGCTCGGGCTGCTGCGTGTGGGCGGGGCCGGGCGCAGCAGCGGGCGGTGGCTCTCCGACGCGGAAGTGTTTGAGCAGCCGCCTGGCCAGGTTGGGCTGAATCACCGTGCCGCCGGCGTGCACCTCTTTGATCGCCTCGACCATCTTGTCGGCGGGCGTGCCCTTGAGCAGGTACCCCGAAGCGCCGGCCTTCACGGCTTCGAGCACTTTGTCCTCTTCGTCGAAGATGGTGAAGATGAGGATCTCGATCGAAGGCATCTCGGCTTTCACCACCCGGGTGACGTCGATGCCGCTCATGCGGGGCAGGCCGAGGTCGAGCAACAGCACGTCGGGCTTGAGCCTTCGCACCTCTTCGAGCCCGGTTTCTCCCGAGAGCGCGGTGCCGATGATGGCCAACTCGGGGTGACCCTCGAGCAGCTTGAGCTGGTTCTTGAGGATCTTCGTCTGATCCTCCACCACGAACACACGGATGGGCGTCACGGGTGTTGGGTTCGTCAGTGCATCAGGGGTTTCCACGCCGACTCCTCGTCAAATCAGGGATGAACTGGAACAGTGAAGGTGATGTGCACGCCTGCGCCGACCTTCGCGTCGATGGTGACGTCGCCACCGGCCTTCATCGCACGCTCGCGCAGGTTGATGAGGCCGTAGTGCCCGGGGCGGGGCGCGGCGGGGTCGAAGCCCTTGCCGTCGTCTTTGACGCCGAGCTGCACCGACTCAGGCCCGAAGTGCAGCTTCACGTCGACCCGCGCGGCCGCCGCGTGTTTGGCGGCGTTCGAGAGCAGCTCCTGCAGCACCCGGAACAACGCCAACGAGGTCTCGGGGGCGAGGCGGCCGAGCAGGGTGCCGCTCTTCTGAAAGTTCACCGGCAGCTGGGTGCGATCGCCGAAGGTCTTCACGTAGTCCTCGACGCCGTTGGCGAGATCGAAGTCTTCGCGCATCATCTGCAGGCTGCGGCGCAGCTCTTCGATCGCCTCTTCAGCCGATTGCTTGAGGTCGGCGACCTCTTTCTTCACCGCTTCGTCCTTGGTCAGCCGCGCGACGTACTCGGACTGGATGATGAGCGAAGAGAGGCTCGCGCCCAGGCCGTCGTGGATCTCGCGGGCCAGGCGATTGCGTTCTTCGACCACGGCGAGCTCCTTGAGATCGCCCTGCAGCTCGACAACCTCGCGGTGCGCCGTCACCTCGCGCTCGTTCAGGTAGACCAGCACGTAGATGACGATGAAGTTGAGGCCGAGGTACCAGATGAGGGTGAGCACCTCGATGGCGCTGGGGTTTCGGTCGAGCAGCTGATCGAGGCGCGCGGTGATCGGCAGCGCCAGCAGCGGCGGGAGGATCGCCAGCGGCTTGGGGTAGAGCAGGGCGAACAACATCGTGAACAGCAGCTGCGTGGCGAGCAGCGGGTTGGCCAGGCCGCCGCCTTCTTGTGGCTTGACCACCACCACCACCATCACCACCAGATCCAGACACAAGGTGACGTACGTGACGACGCGGCCCGCGCGTTGGTGACCGAGCACCAGGTAGTTCGCCACGCTGTAGAGCAGCATGAACACGTAGCCGGCGACGGCGAGCGCGGTGAAGTGAAAGTAGTAGCGCCAGATGGGCACCGCGAGGATGCCCAGGCCCAGCGAGAGGAACATCATGCGCGCGTAGAAGAGGGCGCGGGCCCGGGCGCTGAAACGATCTTGAACCCACGACTGCGCGGCGTCGGCGGCCGACACCTGCCGCGAAAGCCCACGCTTCTCGAGCACCACGGCAACACGAGCGCGACGATCATCGGAGTGCTGCAAAGTGCTGAAGAGTGTATCCCCTTGTCGGGCGTGAATCCCCCCCGCCCTGCGAAGCGGGGTCGCAGGGGTCGGGGTAGGGGCCGAACTGGGCAAGGAGCTGTGACGGTGATTCCAAAGCACGTGCTGATCGTCGGCGTGGGTGGGCTCGGCTGCCCGGCTTCCCTCGGGCTGGCGCGCGCCGGGCTGACGCGGCTCACTCTGATGGATCCCGACGTGGTCGAGCTGACCAACC
Organism: Archangium sp.; assembly: GCA_043737315.1. Taxonomy (GTDB): domain Bacteria; phylum Myxococcota; class Myxococcia; order Myxococcales; family Myxococcaceae; genus Archangium_A. The sequence continues at coordinate 24,333 of JAYTAT010000911.1, read as the reverse complement.
TCCACCGCCAGCCCTGGCATCACGCGGCCGACGTGGGGCAGCCAAAGGTGCGCTCCGCCGCCACCAAGTTGCAACGCGCTTTCACCGGGCTGAAGATCGCCGCCCGGCAGGAACGACTCGACCCGCAGAACGCCGAAACGCTGTTCACCTCGCACGATCTGGTGATCGACGCGACCGATGGGGTCGAGACCAAGTTCCTGCTCTCCGACACCTCGGTGCGCACCGGCATCCCACTCATCTACGGCGGCGTGCTTCGTTTCGAGGGCCTCGCCATGCGCATCGAACCGGGGGGACCGTGTCTGCGCTGTCTGTTCGAGACACCGCCTGATGACGCGCCGACGTGTGCCCAGGCCGGCGTGCTCGGCTCGATGGCCGGCTTGATTGGGGGACTGCAGGCGAGTCTGGCGTTGAGGGTCGTGGGCCCTCACCCTGACCCTTTCACAGAGGAAGAGGGCATGGCTTTGCTTCACGTAATCGATGGCCGCAGCCTCACCTTTCGGAGCGTGCGGGTGCGCCGCCGCGCGGACTGCTCGGCATGCGGGCCTGGAAACCGGTAATGAAGCCCCCGATGCTCACCACCATCGACATCACCCGCGAGGTTTGCCCCATGACCTACGTGCGCGTGAAGCTCGCTGTCGAAGCGCTCGAAGACGGCGCCACCCTCGAGGTGATTTTGCGCGGCCAGGAGCCACTGACCAACGTACCGCGCAGCGCTCTTGAAGAAGGTCACGAGGTGCTCTCGATTCAGCCGTTGGAAGACGGCAGCGCGAAGCTCACCTTACGGGTGCACCACTGATGCCTGTCGTCGAGCTCCCCGCGGCCCTTCGTCCCCGCGCTGCCGGCCGCGCGAAGATCACCGTCGAAGGCGCGACCGTCGCCGACGCGCTGGAGTCGGTGTGCCGCGCGCACCCTGAGTTGCGGCCGCAGCTCTTCACCTTCGGCGGAAAGCTCAAACGCACGGTGGGCATCTTCGTGGGCGAAGACGACGTACGCAGTGACGAAGGCCTCGCACGCGCGCTGACGGCGACCGAGCTGGTGGTGTTGGTCGCGGCGATGGCAGGTGGTTGATGCGCGAAGATCAGATTCTCCGGTACGGCCGGCAGATCCTGCTGCGTGAGGTGGGAGGCAAGGGGCAGGAGAAGCTGCTGGTTTCTGCGGTGCGGGTGTGGGGAAGCGGCGCGGCGATCGACGACGCAGTGGCCTGGCTTTCGGCCGGCGGCACTCCGATCGAACGCAGATCAGACTGCGAGTTGACCGGGTTCCTCTCGCACACGCAGTGGGATCAATCGGCCCTCGAACCGGTGCTCGATGTCCTTCCGTTGGGCCTCGCCTCGACAGCCCGCACCCAGGTGGTGGTGGGGGCCGGCGTGGCCTTTCGCAGCCCCGAAGGCTGTGACGCCTGCTGGGAAGCGGTGCGGCGGGGGCTGGGTTTTGAACCCGAAGGAGGACCCATCGGGAGCCTTGTCGCCCTGACCGCGCAACGGCTGATTCTGGGGTGGTCCGACCCCCTTGGTCTGGTGCATTGGCGGGGTGAAAGCTTCGAAGCCGGCGTTGTTTCTGCGTGCTCGCACAGGACAAATCAACAGCAATAATGAGCATTTGCATGCTGCCGGGCACTTTCCTGTACAGAAATCGAGTGCTTTAGACTATAAGGCCGCAACTTTTCTGCCCGCAGCGGCATTCCTTAAGGTTTTGCGGGGCCTTTCTGCATCGGAGCTGAGAGCAATGGCGCAAGAGACGGGCTTCACGGTCTGGCTGACGGGCATGTTGGGGGCGGGGAAGAGCACGCTGGCCCAGTACATCGAAGCGCGCATGCGCCAGGTCGGCCGGAAGGTCGAGATCCTCGATGAAGACGACCTTCAGGACGATCTCTGGAAGGAAATCGAAGGAGACACCAAGGAAGAGCGCATGGTCATCGCGCGCCGCCTGGGCTTCGTCGCCGATGCCCTCACGCGCAACGGCGTGGCCACGCTGGTCGCCTGTGCGAGCCCCGACAAGCAATCGCGCGACGACAACCGCCGCCGCATTCAGCGCTACATCGAGGTCTACGTCGACTGCCCCACGGACGAGCTCATCAAGCGCGACACCACCGGCAAGTACAAGAAGGCGCTCGCCGGCGAGATCCCCAACTTCGTCGGGATCACCGAGCCTTACCAGCCGCCCAGCTCGGCTGAAGTCATCGTGCACACCAACACCGAGAGCATCGAGGAGGGCGGCCTCAAGGTGTTCCAGTCGCTGCTCGATCTTTCGTACATGACCGCCGACGAGCTCAAGGTCATCACGGGCACGAAGATGAAGGCGAACCCGAACCCCAAGAAGGTCAAGCCGGGTAAACCCGCCAAAGTGGCTGCTCCCGTCAAGGCGCCAAAGCCTGCGAAGGCCGCCAAGCCTGCGAAGAAGAAGGGCAAGAAGTGAAGCCGGAAAACCGACTTCCTCGAAGCTGACGAGCAGTCGCGCTCGACTCTCCAGCGCCGCTTCGCTATCCCCCCGGCATGTCGTCACAAGCCATGCCTCAGCAGCCTGTTCTCTCGGACGCACAGGTTGATGCGCTGTGCGCCCAGTCTGCTGACCGGGTCGAGGGCCTCAGAGCAGCGCTGCGTGCGCACGGCTCGGCCTTGATCGCCTTTTCGGGAGGCGTCGACTCGACGCTGGTGCTCAAGCTGGCCGTCGAACAACTCGGCGCACGGGCGGTCGCGCTGACCGCGATCTCGGCCTCGGTCGCGCCCGACGAAGCGATAGAGGCGCAGGAGCTCGCGGCGAAGATCGGCGCGAGGCACGTGCTGGTCGACTCGAAGGAGCTCGACGATCCCCGCTACGCCGCGAACCCTTCGAACCGCTGTTATTTTTGCAAGACCGAGCTCTACGCTATCACCAGCAAACACCGTGCAGAGCTGGGCCTCGCCGTGGTGCTCGATGGCTTCAACGCCGACGACAAGAAGGATCACCGCCCCGGTCACAAGGCAGCGGCCGAGCACGCGGTGCGCTCCCCCCTGGCTGAAGCGCAGCTCACCAAAGCCGAGGTGCGCGCCTGGTCGAAGCGCCTCGATCTTCCCACGTGGGACAAGCCGCAGATGGCCTGCCTTGCGTCGCGATTGCCTTACGGCACGCAGGTGACGGTCGAGCGTTTGAAGCAGGTCGGTGCGGCCGAAAAAGCCGTGCGTACGCTGGGCTTCGTGAACTTCCGCGTGCGGTACCACCACGAGGTCGCGCGCCTCGAGTTGGGTGCGGAAGAGCTCTCGCGCATGCTCGACCCCAGCACGCGCGAGGCGGTCAACACGGCCATCAAGGCGCAGGGCTTCACCTTCGTGGCCGTGGATCTCGAGCCCTTCCGATCGGGCCGGCTCAACGACGTCCTCAAGGCGGGGTCCGTGGCGCTCCCCGTGCTCACCTGACGCATTGAGTCAGGCGGTCTTGCGCTTGTGGGGGGCGGGTGCTGCTACGCTGCGTGCTCTTCTTCATCGGCCGCTGGGAGGTCGTTCTTCATGCATAGGTCTGCCCGATCAGGACTGGTGTTGCTGGTGCTCGTGGGCCTGAGCTGTTCAGGCACGGGCTCGGGCTGCTCCACGCTGACGCCGTTTCCCGCGGGCACCCGCTACACGGGCCCGAAGACCGACAACGCGATCAACATTCGCCTGTCGGCCGGCGGCATCAACTACCTCAATTCGAATTGGCGGACGCTGATTCAGGCCTTCGCGCCGGGCGGCGTGCTCGCCTTGCCGATCCCCTGCAGCATGCAGAACGTCTCGGTGATCGGCGACGTGTACATCTCCGATCAGGGTGGCCCCAACGGCGGCCGCAACGACGCGCGCTGCGACAACAAGGATCTGCCCGCCAACGTGGCCGTGACGATGACCGGCTTCTCGCTCGCGCCGCGTGCGCCTGATCTGCTCGACGCCACCGTTCAGCTCAACATCAACACCGGCAAGATCTACCTGACCAACCCGCACCGCCTGTGCGACCTGAAGTGCAGCATCGACTTCAACACCGCGCGCGCGAACCCCAACGACAACCGCCTCACCGCGACGGTGAAGTTCAGCATCGACACGCGCTTCGACAAGCTGCTCGCCTTCGAGGTCACCACCATCAACGGCACGCAGATCTGCGGCGCCAGCGGTGCACCAGCCAAACCTTCGTGTCTCGACCCGGATGACCTCGCGCTCAGCTCTGAGGGTGGTTTCTGCAGCTTTGCCTGCGATGGCGCCGACTGGGATCCCATCAAGACCTTCGTGCTCCAGCAGATCTCGGGCCCGCTGCAGAACCAGGTTCGTGCGGCGGTGGCCGGTCAGACCTGCTGGCCCTGTCAGACCAGCGCCGATTGTCCGCGCACCACCGACGGCACCAACGTCGCCTCGACCTGCGACGGCTCTCGGAAGGTCTGCCTGCTGGGCACCAGCGCGCAGTGCGTGCCGCGTTTCCTCGGCGTCGAAGGCACCATGAACATGGGCGCGCTGCTGGGTTCTTTCGGGGCCCCGGCTGGAGCGGGTATTCAGCTCTCGCTCGCGGCGGGCGCCAGCGTGCAGATGAACGCGGGCATGAGCTTCGGAACGCGCGTGGGCATTCAGCCCAACTCGATCTCTGATTGCGTGCCGCCGCAGACCGCGCCGCCGATGACCATGGTGGCCTTCCCCGACTTCGACGCAGAGGCCACGCCGAACTCGGGCTACCACGTGGGTCTGGGCGTCTCGTCGAACTTCCTCAACAACGCCTTCTGGGCCGCCCAGCAGTCGGGCGCGCTCTGCCTGAACCTCACTTCCGAGAGCGTGGGGCTCATCAACACCGGCCTGTTCAAGACGTTCCTGCCTTCGTTGGGCAAGCTGGCCACCCGCGACGGCAAGGATGCTCCGATGATGGTGGTGCTGCGCCCCGCGCGCTCGCCGCAGGTGGTGGTGGGCGAGGGCACGTACGACCCGGTCACCAAGAAGCCGATAAAGCCGCTGCTGCTGATCACCCTGCCTGACCTGAGCATCGACTTCTACGCGATGATCGATGACCGCTACGCGCGGCTCTTCACCCTGACCGCCGACATCTCGTTGCCCATTTCGCTCATCTTCGACGGCTGCGACTCGGTGGCGCCGGCGCTGGGGGATCTGCGCTCGCTCATCACCAACATCCGCACGGCCAACGCAGAGATCCTCGCTGAAGATCCTCGGGTGCTCGCAGACCTGGTGCCCGCGGTGATTGGCCTTGCAGAGCCTGCGCTTGCCGGTGGCTTGTCTGGCTTTGCATTGCCGGCGCTGGGCTCGTTCAAGCTGAAGGTCAACGAGGTCAAGGGCATCGGCCGCATCACGGGTACCGAGGCGTACAATCACCTGGGCATCTACGCGACGCTGATGCCGCTCAATGGCATGTGCGCCGTGGCCGCGCCGGAAGTCGCCGTGGCGCTCAAGCACAGCCGCATGCCCAGGTCGGCAGACATGCGCCTGGCCGGCCACCCGCTGCCCTGGCCCGAAGCGGTGCTCGACGTGCGCACGCTGGGCGCGTCTGGCAGCCCGGAGTACTCCTTTAAAATCGACGACGGCATGTGGACCGACTTCGTGCCCGCGCAGGCCAACGAGCTGACCGTCTCGCACCCCCGTTTCCTGATGCAGGGCCACCACGTGATCCACGTGCGTTCGCGCATCGCTGAAGATCCGCACGCGATCTCGTCGCAGAAAGACGTGGGCTTCATGGTCGACTGGGAAGCGCCTGAGCTCTCGTTGCGCCCCGATCTCGAACACGACTTGCTGGTGGTCACCGCGCGCGACGTCATCTCGGCCGACCGCCTCGAGTTCGCCTACCGGGTCGGTGAAGGCCAGACCTCTGACTTCGGCCCGGCGCGCGACATCTCGTTGTCTGCCATCGAAGTGCAGGGCGGGGTGACCGTGTTCGCCCGCGACGAGTTCGGCAACGTGGGCCAGTCCATCTACCGCTCAGCACAGGTCGCCGTTCGTCCTGAGGTGGTGGAGGCGTTGCCGGGCGCCACGCAGCGCGCCGGTTGTTCTTCGACCGGGGGTCTCGAGCTCCTCGCCCTCGGAGCGCTCGCGTTGTTGCGCCGTCGCCGCAGCTGATGTTCACCACGCTGGTGGCCCCTCGACTTCGTTCGAGGGGAACGGTTGGTCTTTTCGGGGTGGCGCTGCTCGCGTCGGGCCTTGCGCTCGCTGAAGACCGGTACGACCACCGCGGCTCTCTGGGCCTGACCGTGGCCTTCGGGGGAGAGGTCGTCGCCGCGGTCACCACCACCGCGAATGGGGAACGGGGCGTGCGGCTGCCCATCGAGGTCGGTGGCACGCTCTCGCTGAGCGATCACAACGAGCTTCGTATCGCCGGCCGCTTGAGCCCGGGCGTGGGGCCGCTCACCGCGCTCGGGGGGTCGTTCTACGCAGGCCTTCGCAACAGCATCGGCTACGACCAGTGGAAGACGTTCTTCGACCTCGAGCTCGCGGCGCACCTCACGCCCTATCTCGCGTTCGGCGTACGCGGCGCGTTCGGCGTGCAGTTCGATTTTCTGCCGGTGATGGGCGTTTACGCGCAGCTCGGTGGTCAGCTCGGAGGCGCGACCTCGTTGCGGCTCTCGTTCGAAGTCATGGCCGGTGTCCAGTTTCGGACCTACGTCTTCGAGTGATCAGCTGATCAGGAACGCGTGTTTTTTTGACCACGTTGTTTCATGTGAGACCATGTGTGCACATGAACGACAACGCCCGTCTCACCTCGGTGGTTTTTCGTCTCAACCGTGACCGCCTCGAGATGCTCAAGGATCTCTCGAAAGAGACGCGAATCCGTCAGAGCGAATACCTCCGTGAGGCCATCAGCGATCTGCTGGAAAAGTACGAAGAGAAGTTGAACGACTGATCGCTGCTTTCGCCAGTTGCGCCTCTGGTTCGCCGACTCCACAATGCGGTCTCCATGGGGCCGAATGATCAAGGCTGGTTGTTTCGCGAAGGTGACCTGATCCTGGGTCCCGTTGCTTCGCAGCAGATCATCGACAAGCTGTACGCGGGTGAGCTGCTCGCGCAAAGCGAAGTGCAGCAGCTGGGTTCGGGCCGGTTTCAGAAGGTCTCTGACATCGCCGACTTCAAGGTGCACGTCGCCAAGTCAGAGGCCAAGAAGCGCGTCGACGCGCACGCCCACGAGCACCAGTCAGAACAGAAGAAGAAGCTCACCCGCGCGCTGGGTATCGGCGCAGGCGTGCTGGTCACCCTGGGCATCGTGGTCGCCGTGCTGGGCAGCTACCTGGCCGTGCACACGCCCAACGGCAAGACCGCCGAAGAGCTGGCCTGGGGCGACATCACCATCGACGCACCCTCGATCTCCAAGGCCAAGCGCCGGGTGGATGACGAGCTGGTCGACTACCAGGGCTCCACCAAGAAGCCGCCGGTGGGCAACGCGCCCATCGCGAACCGGTCGCCCGTGGGCAACAACCCGCCCAGGAACCCCACCACCAAGCCGCCGCTGGGCAACTCAGACCCCGATGGCATGTCGATGGGCGAGGTCGACGAAGCGGGCATCAACGCGGTGGTCGCCCGCAACAAGTCGAGCCTGATTCCCTGCATCAAGACCGTCGCCAAACCCGGCGTGTACCTGAAGATCCCCATCGAGTTCTCCATTGCCGAAGCGGGCAAGGTCTCGAAGGTGTGGGTCGACAACCCTGATCTGAAAGACAGCGGCCTGCAGGAGTGCCTGCTCAAGGAGCTGCAGAAGTGGCCCTTCAAGTCGGGTCACTCGGGTAACTCGGTCAACCTGTCCTTCAACGTCGGGAAGAAGGGGTAGCGGGCGTTTCAGCCTTTTGAGTTGCCGTCGAGAGGCCGCGCTGAAAGAAGCGAGGCCCGCATGGCACCCGTCGAAGAAGTGATCAGCCGCAACATGTCTGAGGTCGAGCCAGGCAGCCTCCGTCAGACGGTGCTGCTGGCGGCCAAGCGCTTCAAGTCGTCATGGGTCGAGCTGGGCAAGCTGCTGGCAAAGGTGCGCAACGATGGCACCTTCACCGAGTGGGGCTATCCCACCTTCGATGCCTATTGCCTGTCAGAGCTGCGCATCAAGAAACAGACGGCCGACAAGCTCACGCGCAACTTTGGGTTCCTGGAAAAGCACGAACCGCAGGTCATGCGCACGCCAGAGCTGGCGGAAGCGGCGCCCGCCTTCGAAGTGATCGAGGTGTTGGCTCAGGCTGAGGCGCGGGGTCAGCTCAGCGCCACCGAGTACAAGTCGATCCGCGACTCCATCTGGAACCAGGAAAAACCCACCAGCGAGCTGAAGAAAGAGCTGGTTGAGAAGTTCCCCGCGCCCGAGGTCAAGGTCGACTCTACCGGAGAGCTCAAGAGGCTGTGGGCGACCTCGAAGCGCCTGGCGGCCGAACTTCACTCGAACCGCAAGGTGCCGACGGCGATTCGGGATCGGGCCGACGCGTTGGCAAGCGATTTGGAAGAACTGGTCTCGGCGAGGGCGGAAGCGGACGCCTGAAGAGGCAGGGACTCTTTTGTGAGAAGTGGGTCGGGGGTTGCTAGATTGCAATCCACCCCGGCTCAGGCGTTACAGTTGGGCCAACACCTTGTGAGGAGGACGTCAGTGAAGAAGGGCGAGCATCACGTGAACCTCTCGTGTTCTTTCTGCGGCAAGTCGCAGCGAGAGGTGCGCAAGCTGATCGCGGGCCCCACGGTCTACATCTGCGATGAGTGCATCAAGCTGTGCAACGACATCATCGCGGAAGAGGCGGAAAAAGAAGAGGCCAAGCCGGCCGTCAGCCTGCCCACTCCGGTCGAGATCAAGACGTTCCTCGACGATTACGTGATCGGTCAGGACTTCGCCAAGCGCGTGCTCGCGGTGGCGGTCTACAACCACTACAAGCGCATCTATCAGCGCAAGCCCGCCTCGCGGCCCCGCCCCGGCGTCAAAGGCCCGGGCCCCGAAGACGTCGAGCTGAGCAAGTCGAACATCTTGCTGATCGGGCCCACGGGCTCCGGCAAGACGCTGCTCGCCCAGTCGCTCGCGCGTTTCCTCAACGTGCCCTTCACCATCGCCGATGCCACCAGCCTGACCGAGGCCGGCTACGTGGGTGAAGACGTCGAGAACATCATTCAGAACCTGCTCCACAACGCCGACTACGACGTCGAGAAGGCGGGGCGGGGCATCGTGTACATCGACGAGATCGACAAGATCTCGCGCAAGAACGGTGACACCCCTTCGGCCACCCGCGACGTCGGCGGCGAAGGCGTGCAGCAGGCGCTGCTCAAGATCATCGAAGGCACCCGAGCCAACGTCACTCCGCGCGGCGGTAAGAAGTACAACCAGCAAGAGTACATTCAGGTCGACACCTCCAACATTCTGTTCATCTGCGGCGGCGCCTTCCACGGCATCGAGCAGGTGATCCGGCGGCGGGTGGGAGAAAAGGGCCTGGGCTTCGGCGCGAAGATCGACGCGAAAGAAGATCGTTCGGTCGGGGAGCTGCTCTCGCTGGTCGAGCCAGATGACCTGATGAAGTTCGGCATGATCCCCGAGTTCATCGGGCGCTTGCCGATGGTCGCCACGCTCAACGACCTCAAAGAAGAGGATCTGATCATCATCCTCACCGAGCCGAAGAACGCGCTGACCAAGCAGTACCAGAAGCTCTTCGAGATGGAGAAGGTGAAGCTGTCGTTCACCAAGGAAGCCCTTCGGGCGGTCGCCAAAGAGGCGCTGCGGCGTCACTCCGGTGCGCGCGGGCTGCGAGCCATCATGGAAGATTCGATGCTCGAGATCATGTACGACGTCCCCTTCCGCGAGGGCGTCAAAGAGTGCCGAATCACCGACGGGGTCATCCTGAAAAAAGAGCCTCCCCAGGTGACGTTCGAGAAAGAGAAGAAGTCGGCCTGAGCAGGTAGGTTCCTGTCACAGCGATGCGGTGCCTCTTCTTCTATTTCACCCTCATGATTTACGGCTGCACGTGCCGCGGCCCTGCGGTCGCGCCCATGACCGACGCGGGGGCGTGCGCTGCGCAGCCCGAGGTGAGCCACGCGCTGCCCAAGAACATCGTGCGGCAGGAGCCCACCGCGGCCACCCCTCACGTGCACCCGCTGGCGTTGTGTGAAGGCAAGGGCCGACTGCCGCTCGATGCCGCGCGCGAGGCCTTCGATGCGCGCGAATATGAAAAGGCGTTGTCATGCGCAGCTCAGGCAGCGGCGCTTTCGCCAGGTGACGTGCTGGCGCATACCGAGCGGGCCAATGCGCTGGCGCAGCTGCTGCGCAACGACGAGGCGGTGCTCGCGTATGCGCGGGCGCTGGCGATCGATCCCGACTCCCTCGATGCGCTCGCGGGCGCGGCGCACTTCTACATCGTGCTGATGCCTTCGAGCCGTGAGCTCGATGAGCTGGGCAGTGCGTATGCCGAACGCGGCTTTGAGCTCGCCACCGCGCAACATGATGAGCCGTTCGCGTTGTCGTTCGCGCGGTTGTCGGCGATGGGTTTCAACGACACCGGGCAGCCGCAAGACGCTCTTGATCGGGCTGACTGGGTGCTGCACCGGGAGAAGGACGACCCCGAAGCACTCTACGAGCGGGCCGTCGCCTTGTTCGAACTGTGCCGGTTCGCTGACGCGAAGACCGCGTTCACCCGCCTGCTGGCAGACGCCGAACGGGCAGCCTGGGCGCACCACCACCTGGCGCTGCTGCTCGAGCGGGAAGGCAAGGAGCAGGAAGCCCAGGTTCACTTCGGCAAGGCGCGCGCGCTCGACCTGCAGGCGTTCCCCACGCCGGTGCTGCTCTCGAAGGAAGAATTCCAGGCAGAGCTCGACAAGGCGATCTCTCAATTGCCGGCCGACATGCGGAAGGATCTGAAGGGCGTGCCGGTGGCGATGGAGGATCTTCCGGCGGTGCTCGATCTGACCTCGGGTGATCCGCCGCTTTCGCCGAACATCCTGGGGTTGTTTCGCGGCACGCCTTTGAGTGAGCCGTGCGAGCTGGAGCCGGACGCGAAGCCGGGTTCGCCGTGCCGATCGATCGCGCTGTACCGGAAGAACCTGGCCCGGGCGGTGAAGACCCGGGACGAGCTGGTGGAGCAGATCAGCGTGACCTTGCTGCACGAAGTGGGTCACCTGCGCGGTGAAGACGACTCCGAGTTGGCGGCTCGCGGGTTGGAGTAGCGGCGCGCTATTTGACGTTCAACTCACGCTTCAGCTTGAGCACGAGCTCGAAGTACTCGGTGCGGCTGAAGCCCTGATTCAAGATGTGGAAGTCCTTCTTGGTCAGGCCCACGCACCCGAAGCAGTAGGTGCAGTCCGACAAGTTGCGCGAGAAGTACACGTACGCGCTGTTGGCGCAGTTCTCACTCTCGACCGAGTATGCACACGCGTTGAGTGAGCGCGAGTCGACGCAGTGCGTGCAGTTGTTACACAGCTCGCAGCGAATGCAGTGCGTGCAGCCGTAGCACCCTTCGCACTCGACGCTGAACATGCACTGAGCACAACGAACACAGTCGGTGCAGGCGTAGCTGCCGGGGTTGCCCGGATCGGCTGCGAAGGTGTTGGTGAGCCGCCCCAGCTCCTCGAGAAAACGTCGCTTGTCGAGCGACGAAACGAGTTCCCGGGCTTCCTTCGGGTCGGTCTGCTTCCGCGTTTCGCGCGCCACGGCGGGAGTAAGCCGCAAGGCCTGCGTTCGTGCGAGGAATCTTTCATGACCCTTGCGAACTGCCCTCACAGCTCGCGACAATCAGCGCCGTGACGACCGGAATCGGTGGACCTCGCCCGTTGCCCAGCTTGCCGCGCGCGCGAGACGCGGAAATCGACGTCAGCACGCTCGCCCCGTGGATCGCGAAGTACGCGCAGAAGTACGGCGTGAACCCGCAGATCGTCGCCGCGGTGGTCGCGCAGGAGTCGAGCTTCGTCAACCACGGCGTGCACCGCGATGGCACCGGTCACGGGTTGATCGGGCTGGATGACGCGGGTCTGCTGCCCGACTTCGAGAAGTGGAGCGGCGTTCGGGTCGGCCGTGGCCACAACGCGAGCACCATCGCGCCCGAGAAGCAGATCGAGTTTCTGGCGATGAAGCTCGACCAGCTCACCGCGAAGTTCGGAGGCCGCGAGTGGGAGGCGGTGCGCGCCTGGCACGGTGGCAACGGCGGCCGCAACCGGCCCCACGCCAGGCACTACGAGCAGCTCATTCGCGCGCGGATTCCAGAGATCGCCCACGCCGTGCCGCGCGTCGTTTCCGGCGCTGCCTCGCCTGAAGAGATGTTGGCCTCGAGCTATCAGCCGACCGCGCCCAAGCCGGTCGCCCTGCAGTCGGAAGAGGGCACTCCGATTCGGGGCGGCGGCATCGACTACGAGACGGCCTGACCCGGTCTCGACTGCTCGTCGCTGGAACGGTGTAAGAGCCCCCGCCGTGGATCTGTCGCATCTCAACCCCCCGCAGCGCGAAGCGGTGCTCACCACCGAAGGGCCGCTGCTCGTGCTCGCTGGCGCAGGCTCGGGCAAGACGCGCGTCATCACGCACCGCATCTGCCACCTGCTCGACAAGAAGGTGCCCGCCCGTTCGATCCTCGCGGTGACCTTCACCAACAAGGCCGCCTCCGAGATGAAGGAGCGCGTGGTGCAGATGGCGGGGCAACGCGCGCTCGGCGTGACGCTCTCGACCTTTCACGCGTTCGGCGCCGAGGTGCTCAAGGAACACTTGAGCAAGCTCGGCTGGCCCAAGAAGTTTGCCATCGTCGATACGGGTGACCAGATAGCGCTGGTGCGCCGCGCCATCAAGGAGCGGCAGATCGACGACAAGGTCTTCGACTCGCGCAAGGTGCTCACCTTGATTTCCCGGGCGAAGAGCTCGGGCACCGAGCCGCCGTACAAACAGCCCAACGGCGAAGAGAACGACGACATCGAGCTGGTCGCCCACCTGGTCTTCCCGCTCTACCAGCTCGCCCTCAAGGCCCAGGGCGCGGTCGATTTCGACGATCTCATCGTCTTCCCCTCGCGCATCTTCGAGAAGCACCCCGAGGTGAAGGAGCACTACGCCAAGCGTTTTCGCTACATCATGGTCGACGAGTACCAGGACACGAACAAGGCGCAGCTCGATCTGCTGCGCCACCTGGGCGACTCGCACCTGAACGTGTGCGTGGTGGGCGACGACGACCAGTGCATCTATTCGTGGAGGGGCGCCGAGGTGCGCAACATTCTCGACTTCGAGCGGCTCTTTCCCGGCGGCAAAGAAGTGCGCTTGCAGCAGAACTACCGCAGCAACCAGGTGATCCTCGACGCGGCCAACGCGGTGATCGAGAAGAACCCCGACCGCCGGGCCAAGCGCATGTGGAGCGAAGTGAAGGCGGGCCCCCGCATCACTTTGTGCTGCGCGCCTTCTGAAGAAGACGAAGCGCGCTGGGTGGCCTCTGAGGTGAAGCGGGCCATCGTGGAGGGCATCTCTTGCGACGAGGTGGCCATTCTCTACCGGGTCAACGGCCAGTCGCGTTTCCTCGAGGAGTTCTTGCGTGAACGCGAGGTCCGCTACGAGGTGCTGGGCGGCACCGAGTTCTTCGACTTGCGCGAAGTCAAAGACGTGATCGCGTACTTCCGGGCGATCGCGAACCCCAAAGACGAGATCTCGTTGCTGCGCATCGTGAACACGCCTTCGCGCGGCATCGGCGACGTCACCATGGAGCGGCTCACCGCGTGGGCCCTGGGCCAGGAAGTTCACCTCTGGCAGGCGATGCATCGCGCGAACGAGATCGAAACGCTGCCCCCGGGCGCGGCGCAGAAAGTGCTCGAGTTCGTCAGCCTGATCGACCGCTACCGGAAGGCCTTCAACAGGGGCAACCTCTCGCAGCTCACCCGCGAGCTGATAGCCGAGGTCGACTTCGTGGGCAGCGCGCGCGCTTCGGCCCCCACGCTGGCCTCAGGGGATCGGAAGGCCAAGGCGATCGCCCACGTGATCCAGTCGCTGGAGAACTACGAGAAACGGGAAGGCCCCAAAGCGAGCCTGCTCACGTACCTGAACCGGCTGTCCCTCGACACCAAGTCGGAAGAAGACGAGCCGCACCACCACGCCGGGCGGGTGACCTTGATGACCTACCACGGCTCAAAAGGGCTCGAATGGAAGCTGGTCTTCATGGTGGGCGTGGAAGAAGACCTGTTGCCGCACAGCGGCATGCAGGGCGAGGCGCCCAACCCCGAAGAGGAGCGGCGGCTCTGCTATGTGGGCATGACCCGGGCGCGAGATCGGCTGGTGATGACCCGGGCTGCGACACGCATCAAACGGGGCAAAGAAATGGCCCGCATGCCCAGCCGGTTCCTGGCCGATATTCCCGAACAACTCTGTGATGTTGTCGAACTGGCGGCGATCCCCGTGGGGCCGGTCACCGTGAAGGAAAAAAGCTTCTTCAGCAGCTTGCGCGACAAGCTCAAGACCGAGAAAGAAGCAGTCGCGCCGAGTGGATCAGGCCTTGACACTCAGCGGAACGACAGGTAGCAGGGCCGCCCTTTCTGATCGAGGTTCCAAACCCATGCCGCACCAGCGTACGTACAGCGCGAAGGCGAAAGACATCAAGCACGAGTGGCACATCATCGATGTGTCCGACAAAGTGCTTGGTCGCGCCTGTAGCCAGATCGCTTCCCTTTTGAAGGGCAAGCACAAGCCGATGTACACGCCGTCGATCGACACTGGCGATCACGTCGTGGTGATCAACGCCGACAAGGTGAAGGTGACGGGCAACAAGGCCAACCAGAAGATGTACTACCGCATGGGCGTGCCCGGCATGCCCGGCACCCTGAAGAGCTCGAACTACGAGACCCTTCAGCGTCGCCACCCGGAAGACATCATCGTGAACGCGGTGCGCCGCATGCTTCCCCGCAACGCGTTGGGCCGCCAGATGATGACCAAGCTGCGCGTCTACGCCGGCGACAAGCACCCGCACACGGCTCAGAAGCCGGCTGCCATGCAGGTCAACGCTTAATTTTTTCGAAGAACGGACACGAAAATGGCCAAGTCTGGCACTGATGGTTTCTACGCAACCGGCCGCCGCAAGGAAGCCACTGCGCGCGTCTGGATCAAGACCGGTACGGGCGCGATGCTCGTCAACGGTCGCCCCCTCGATGAGTACTTCGGGCGTGAGACGTCGATCATGATCATCAACCAGCCCCTTCAGGTGCTGGAGCAGGTGAGCAAGATCGACATGACTGTGAACGTTCGCGGCGGCGGGCTCTCGGGCCAGGCCGGTGCGATTCGCCACGGCCTCTCGCGTGCGCTCGCTCGTCTGAACCCCGAATACCGCCCGCCGCTGAAGAAGGCCGGCTTCCTGACCCGCGACTCGCGCTCCGTCGAGCGTAAGAAGTCGGGCCAGCCCGGCGCCCGTCGCCGCTTCCAGTTCAGCAAGCGCTAAGTCTCGCGTTTTCTGCAGGTCACCCGAGCCGCCCTCCCGAAAATGGAGTGGCGGCTCGATGTGTTTCCGCGTCCCACCCTTTGGTTGGTTTCCGCGCTGTTCGTTGCGTGAGAACGCGCGTACCGTTCGCGTCGCATGGAACTCAACGAGATCCTGACCATCGCGCTGCGTGGCGGCGCCTCAGACATTCACTTGAAAGCCGGCCTGCCCCCGATGTTCCGGGTCGACGGCCAGCTCGTGCCCTTGAAGGACGGCAAACGGCTCCCCCCCGAGGAAGTCGCGCGCATGGCCTTCGGGATCATGAATGAGTTTCAAAAAGAGAAGTTCAAGCAGAGCAACGAGGTCGACCTGGCCTACGGGGTGCCTGGCCTGGGCCGCTTTCGCGTGAACGTCTTTCAGCAGCGCGGCACCATCGGCGCCGTGCTCCGCGTGATCCCCTTCAAGATCATGACGATCAAAGAGCTGATGCTCCCCCCGGCGCTCGAGAAGATGGCGCTCGAGGAGCGTGGCCTCATTCTGGTGACGGGTACGACCGGCTCGGGCAAGTCGACCACGTTGGCCGCGATGATCGATCACATCAACGCGACCGAGACGAACCACATCATCACCATCGAAGACCCGATCGAGTTCCTCATCCGCGACAAGCGGTCGATCATCAACCAGCGCGAAGTCGGTGTGGACACGATGTCCTTCAGCCAGGCGCTCAAGAGCGCGCTGCGGCAAGACCCTGACGTCATCCTCGTCGGCGAAATGCGAGACATCGAGACCATCGAGACGGCGCTGCACGCTGCTGAGACGGGTCACCTCGTGATGTCGACGCTGCACACCCTCGACGCCTCGGAGACCATCAACCGCATCATCTCGGCCTTCCCCCCGCACCAGCAGAAGCAGATTCGCATTCAGCTGGGCTCGGTGCTCAAGGGCGTGGTCTCACAGCGCCTGGTGCCCCGCGCCGACGGCAAGGGCCGCGTGGCTTCGGTGGAGATCATGAAGGCCACCTCGCGCATCAAGGAGATGATCGAGGACAAGGATCGCACCAAAGAGATCCCCGACGCGATCGCGCAGGGCCAGATCAGCTACGGCATGCAGACGTTCGACCAGTCGTTGATGCAGTTGGTGCGCACGAACGTCATCACCTACCAGGAGGCCCTGCGGCAGGCGACGAACCCAGACGACTTCGCGCTGCGTTTTCAGGGCGTCAGCTCGACGTCGGATGCGAAGTGGGACAACTTCGACGGTAAACCGGGCGAAGAGAACCCTGTGCCCGGCAGCGCAGCCTACGTGGCGCACATGACCCACAACGCTGGGCCCAAGCCGAGCACGCCGCCGCAGCAGCGACCCCCGCAACCCGCCGCACCTGCAGCGCCGGCCGCAGCCAAGCCCGCTGGCGCCAAGCCCGACGACGATTTTCAGATCGAACGTTTCTGAAGTTGCTCCCTCTGCGAGATGACCGAGCTCACAGTGCCCCCCGCGCGGCGCGACCACCGGGCCCTGCGCGAGTCGGCTGACGGCCACCACCGACTTCCCCTCGTCGATCAGCGTCACCCTGCGCGGCGGAGGTGGTGGGGGCGACATCGAGGTGCGCCGTACTTCGCCCGCGCGGCGCCCCCCCCCGCTTCTCCCAGCGGCGGCTGACGGTGCAGAACATCGGCGTTCGCCCCGACCTTGCCGATGCGCAGGGTCACCTGAAGCTGGGTCGCGATCGTCTTCGAGCCCGAGCCAGATCGCGCGGAAGACGACGCGCACCGTCTTCCCCGCCTGCCCTGGGTCACCTGCGCAGCCGGGGTGAGACCAGCTGCACGAGTGCCTCTTCGAGTTTGCCCGCGACGCCTCGCAAGCCCGGGCGCCAGGCTTCAGCCAGCAGCGTCTTCTTCGCCGCCGCCTCGAAGCTCCAGCGTGGCTGGTAGTCGATCTCAGCCCAGTACCGGGCGTCGGCCGGCAACAGATCGGTCTTGAAGCCGAGCACCAGCTCTCGCGCGAGCGAGAAGTCGGCCCCGGTCACCAGCTTGAGCCACCATGACGAAAGCGAGACGCTCAAGAAGGGCACGCGCACACTCGGCACCCGCCGCCCATTGAGCGAAGCGATGGTGGAGAGGATCTGCCGGCCGCTCACCACATCGGGCCCCGGAATGTCGTACCAGGCGCTCACCGGCAGCGGCACCTCGAGCGCCCGTACCAGCGCTACCACCACGTCCTCGATGGCGACGGGGCAGGTGCGTGACGCCGTCCACGAGGGCAGCAACATGGCCGGCAGCCGCATCGCGAGATCGCGCACGATGAGCCACGACGCACTGCCGTTGCCGATGATCATCGAGGCGCGCAGCTCGAGCGCCGGCACCGCCCCTGCGCGGAGCACCTCGCCGACTGCCAGCCGGCTCTGCAGATGTTCGGAGGGCTCGGCCGCGGGTGCGACGCCGCCCAGGTAGATGAGTCGTGTCACGCCCGCACGTTCGGCTGCATCGCGCAGCTGAGTTGCGGCCCGCTTCTCCGTCTGCGCATAGTCTTGCGAGCCACCGCCCATCGCGTGCACCAGGAAAAACACCGCGTCGACGCCGGTGAGGGCGCGATCGAGGTCAGCCTGCCGGCTGATGTCGCACGTCACCCACTCGAGGCCCGCTGCGTTTTGGGGTGGGCGGCCACGCGTGGTGGCGCGAACCTCGCAGCCCGCCTCGACCAGCGCGGGCACGAGGGCCTTGCCCACGAAGCCGGTTGCTCCGGTCACCAGTACCCGTCGGGACTTGCGTTGGTCGCTCACTGCGCATGCCTAACCGCTCAGGGGGGCCGTGTCAGAACGAGACGTCGAGAGCGGGGGGCCAGGAGGTCGCCATCACCTTCCCGTGGGTCTTTCAGCTCGAGGGCCGCAGCCCCGACTGAGCCTCACTCGTCGTCGTCTTCGCCCGCTTCGGCGTCGTCGTCTTCCGACTCGGCGCCGCGAGCTGTGGCGCTGGTGAGCACCTGCTCGAGTCGCGTCTTCCGCTGTGCACCCACCAGGTGCTGCTGCGCGAGGAACCCGAGGAACAGGCTCAAGGTCTGCGCCGCCCTGGTGAACTCCGACTCGGCCACGGTGTCGGCGAGCTGCTCGATCGCATCATCGAGGTGTTCGGGCGTGATGGGCTGGGGGCCTTCGCTCCACGCGCTCTCGAGCAGCACCTCGGCCACCTTGAGGCGCAGCGCGCGATCGCCCGCAGACCCGCCGCGTGCGAAGGCCTCGAGCCAGTCGTCGAGCTTGTCCTGCGTGACCTTCGCCAGGTGCACCAGTGAGTCGAGCGTCTCGGCGAGGTAGTCCGCGTCGAACACTTCGGGATCTTCGGCGTAGCCGAACGCTTCTTCCAGCACGGCCTGGGCGATCAGATCGTCGGCTTCTGACGCGCTGGCGCCTTCGGCCTGGAGCGCCGCCTTCGCCGAGGTCACCCGGGGCCCCAGCACGGGATCGATGGAGATGCGTATCGCGGCAGCGCGTGTGGCGAGCACGATCAATTGCTGCTGCGCGTCTGAAGACGGGCTCTTCGCGCCGCGCGCTTTCAAGACGCTGGCCCTGGCCTTGGGAAACGCCACGGCCGCTGCGATCAGCGCCGCTTCGTCGGTGTCGAGGGTGGTGTCAGCCGACTCCTTCTCGAGGGCCAGGAGGGCTGCAGGCAAATCGATGAAGCGGGCGATCAACGGGTGCATGGCGCCGCGAGTAGCACAGTAGCTTCAAGAAATTCGTGGCACCTCACAAGCCTGACGCGCTCACCCAGATCACCCGGCTGCTCGCCGCCACCGACAAGACGCGCGCCCAGCTCGTCGCAGCCCTCGAGCGCCGCGGCCATTCGCAATCAGAGATCGAAACCGCCGTCGAGCGCGCTCAGGCGCTGGGGTACCTCGACGACAACCGCGTGGCTCATCGAAAGGCGCGCGCCGAGCTCCAGGCTGGTTGGGCGGGCGAAGCGCTGCTGGGCCGGTTGTTGGCTTCGGGTCTGGAAGAGTCGACTGCCCGCGCGGCGGTGAAGGAGGCGATCGCCGAATCGGGCTGGGACGCGCTGAAGGCCGCTCGCGCGTTGGTGGCGTCACGGCAGATCGAAGGGGCGAAGGCGGCGCGGTTTCTGGCGGGCCGTGGCTACGAGGAAGATCTGGTGGAGCGCGTGATTGGCACTGGAGAGATCGAAAGGTAGGGTGCGCGCCGATGAACTTTCGCGTCGTCTCAGCTTCGTTGGCGTTGTCCCTCTCGGCGTGTGCCTCGATCGGAACGTTCGCCGGCCAGGAGGGGGGCGAGGTCGAGTTCGCCGCCGACGCCGAAACGAACATGCGCAAGGGCGACGACGCGATGAACGCGAAAAACTACGCCGAAGCGGCGAGCTTCTTCGAGTTCGTGAAGACCAAGTACGTGTACCTCGACCTCGCCAAGACGGCCGAGCTGCGGTTGGCCGATGCCGAGTTCGAGCGTGAACGCTTCGCTGAAGCGCGCGATCGGTACCAGAACTTCGTGCGCCTCCACCCCACGCACCCGAAGGTCGACTACGCCGCTTTCCGCGCAGCGTTGACGCATTACAAAGAAATCCCCAGCGACTTCTTCCTGCTCCCGCCTGCTTCCGAGAAGGACCAGGTCGAGGTGCGGAATGCGGCCTCGGCGATGACCGACTTCCTCCGCGGGTACAGCGCCTCGGAGTACGTGAAGGAAGCGAAAACGGTGCTCGACGAAGTGCGCCTTCGCCTCGCCGAACATGAGATTTACGTGGCCGACTTCTACGCGCGGCGTGACCGGTGGCCCGCGGTGGTCACTCGGCTCAGCGTGGTGGCGAAGGACTTCAGCGGCATCGGTCTGGACGAGCGCGTGTCGTTCGGCCTCTATGACGCGTACGTGAAGCTCAACGAGCCCGCGAAGGCGAAAGACGTGCTGCAGAAGTACGTCGACAAGTTCCCCGATGCGCCTGGCGCCAAGAAGGCGCTCAAGCTCATCGCCGGCCTGCCCGCTGCCCCGCCTGCCGCCGCTCCCCCCGACGCGGGGTCATGAACCGCGAGCTCAGCCGCTTCCTGGGCTTCCTGGCTGCTGCGGCGGCGCTGGGCCTGGTCATCGCAGTCTTCGGTGCGCGTTTTCTGGGCTCGGCTGGTGGCGCTGACGGCGCGATCATCACGCACCTCAAGAAGCTCGAGCGCGACGGGGCCGAGCACGACTTGCCCTGGGGGAAGCTGCTGGGGCCGAAGCTTCAGTTCGAGCGCATCTCGGTGGTGCTCGACGCAGACGGGCAGGGTGCCACCGTGACCTCCACCCTCGACTTCACAGGTGAGCTGCGAAGGCCTGGCAACGCCGGCACCCGCGTCTCATCGCTGGGCCTCGAGCGTGCGCGCTACCGGCTGATCGAGGGCGAGTGGGCGGCTGAGAAGACCGACTTTCCCCGCCTGCTCACCATCCTCGACACGCTGGAGAGAAGGCGCCTCGCCCTCGAGCGGGGTGACACCCAGCCTGATGGCGGCGTTCCTTTCGAGGGCGTCACGCGCCGCAGGTACCGGGGGCTGGCCTGGTACATCCGCAGCGAGCGGGAAGACGTCATGGTGTCGGAAGACTTTCGTTTCGAAGGTGTGGCGCCCGACCGGCCCGTCGACGAGAAGGCCACCCGGCGGCTTTCACTTCACGAAGACAGCAACACGGGGTTGTTTAGCTTTCCCGACGGGATCCTGTAGGGTGGCGGCCTTCATTAGCGAGGTCAGAGCACCGATGGATGACGCCCTCAGGCAGTTGCTCACGCTCGGCCGCGGCTACTTCGAAAAGAAGCAGTTTCAGGAGGCCGAGAGCTATCTGACGCAGGTCGTGGAGCAGAACCAATCGTTCGCCGACGTCTACAACATGCTCGGCGTGGTCTATCACGACCAGGGTCAGTTCGCCCGGGCGCAGCGGGCCTTCGAAGCGGCGCTGAGGATCAACCCCGCGTACACCGACGCGGCCCTCAACCTTGCGATCATCTACAACGACATGGGCCGGTACCGGGAGGCGAGGGAGGTCTATGCCGCCGCCCTCAACCGCCAGCGCAGTAACCCCCAGCGCATGGACCCCTTCGTAAAGGGGAAGATCGCCAACATGTACGCCGACATCGGCAACGTCTACGCGTCGACGGGCATGCTGGAAGAAGCCGTCATCGAGTACCGCCGCGCGCTCGAGCTGGGGCCCGGGTTCGTGGACATTCGGCTCAAGCTGGCCAACGTCATGCGCGATCAGAACGACCACGCGGGTGCGCTCGCCGAGTTCGAACAAATCTTGAAGCAAAACCCGAACTACCTTCCCGGGCGCGTGCACTACGGCATCACGCTCTACGCGGCGGGGCGCCGGGCTGACGCCATCCTCGTGTGGGAGGACGTGTTGGGCCGGAATCCGGGTAACAAGAGTGCCGAGATGTACCTGAATCTGGTGCGCGACATGGGCACCACGGTTCCGCTGAATAAAGAGGCTGCAAATGGAGGGGCGGTTGAGTGATGCTGCAAGGCCAGCGCGCTTCGGCGCCTCCGGGAGTCGCGATCTTGTCTGACGTGTATGCGCTCAAATTCATCTCCGGTAAGTACCAGGGCGGGGAATTCCCTCTCAAAGGCGACAAGCAGCTGATCATCGGCCGCTCGAGCGAGCTCGACATCGTGCTCGTGGAAGACATGGTCTCGCGCAAGCACGCGAAGATCACGCTCTCGGGCGGGAAGATCACCATCGAGGATCTCGGCTCGACCAACGGCACCTTCGTCAACGGCGAGAAGGTGAAGACCTGGCGCCTCAAAGAGGGCGATCGCATCCTGGTCGGCACGTCGATCCTCAAGCTCGTCAAGGCCGGCGCCAACGCGATCGAGCTGTCTGACGCTCAGGTGAAGCAGAACCTCGAGCAGGTCGCCGTGGTGCAGAGCCAGCGGCAGACCAAGACGGCGATGACCGGGAAGATCGAAGAAGTCCCGCTCCCCGACCTGCTGCAGCTCTTCCACACCTCGAAGAAGAACGGCGTGCTGGTGGTGAACAACCAGCACGAGGCCAAGATCTACCTGCGCCAGGGCAAGGTCTACTACGCGGTCATCAACGACAATCACGACCTCGGGCCGCAGAAGAGCTTCAACCGCATCATCACCTGGGAAATCGGCGAGTTCGAGCTGAGGCCGCCGGACAACCAGGAGTTCATGACGGAGCTCGACGAGTCGACCGAGCACCTGTTGATGGATGCGCTGCGCCAGCTCGACGAGCTTCGCCGCATTCAGGGCTCGTTGCCCCCGATGGATGAGACGCTCACCATCTCGGTGCCCCTGCAGCCTGCGCTGCGTGATCTTTCGCCCGAAGAGCTCGACGTGCTGCAGCTGGTGATCAACTGGGGTTCGCTCCAGGGCGTGTTCGACAACGCCAGCCAGGACGACGTGGCCATTGCCACGACGGTAGCCGCGCTCCTCCAGCGGGGTTATCTGCGCGGGGCATGAACGCCCCCCGACTGACCTCGCTCTCGAATTGTGCTGGTTGCGCCGCGAAGCTTCGCCCTGATCTTCTGGGCGAGCTGCTGGCCGGTATTTCCAACGTGAAGGTGAAGAACGCCTTGGTGGGCTTCGAGACCAGCGATGACGCTGCCGTCTACCAGCTCACCAAAGACCTCGCGGTGGTGGAGACCGTCGACTTCTTCCCGCCCGTGGTCGATGACCCGTTTGCATACGGTCAGATCGCCGCAGCCAACGCGATGAGCGACATCTGGGCGATGGGGGCCAGGGCGATCTTCGCGCTCAACCTGGTGGCGTTCCCCAAGGAGCTGCCGATCTCGATCTTGAAAGAGATCCTCGCGGGCGGTGCTTCGAAGGCGAAAGAGGCCGGTATTCCGATTCTGGGTGGGCACTCCATTCAGTCGCCTGAGCCGAAGTACGGCATGGCGGTGACGGGCACGGTGCACCCGAAGAAGGTGCTGACCAACGCAGGCGGCAAGGCGGGAGACGTGCTGGTGCTCACCAAGCCCATCGGCACGGGAATCGCGACGACGGCGCTCAAACGCGAGCTGGCCTCGAAGGAGCTGGTGAAGTTCGTCACCCTGCAGATGGCCACGCTCAACAAGGCGGCCGGTGAAGTGTTTGCGAGCGGGAAGTTCAAGGTGAACGCGCTGACTGATGTGACCGGCTTTGGCCTGCTGGGGCATGTGCTCGAGGTCGCTCGCGGCGCGAAGGTGAGGGCGGTGCTCGAGTTGGAGCGCGTGCCGTTGATGCCGCAGATTGCGCAGCTGGCTGAGAGGGGCGTCATCCCCGGTGGGACGAAGACGAACCTCGAGCACGCTCAGAAGGGGACGACGTTCCCCGAAGGGCTGCCGGACGCGATCAAGTTCGTGCTGGCCGATGCTCAGACCAATGGGGGCTTGCTGGCTGCGATTCCTGAGAAGCACCTCGTCAAGGCGATGAAGGCTCTCGAGAAGAAGGGTGTCGAGGCCTGGGCCATCGGGTACCTCGAGAAGGGCAAGGGCGTGGCGGTGCAGTAGGCCGGCCCCTTCACCCCTGGCCCTCTCGCCGCTTTCGCAGGCAGAGCGGGTAAGATGTCCAGCGATGCGTGTGGGCCTGTTGATTCTTCTGATCGCCTTTCGCTCCTTTGCGGGAGGGCCGCTGGTCGTGCTCGACCCCGGACACGGCGGTGCGCAGGAAGGTGCTTCGGGCCCCGAGGGGATCTTCGAGAAGAACCTCGCGCTGTCGATTGCAAAGAAACTCAAGGCGCTGCTCGAGAAAGAGCTGCACGCGACCGTGGTGCTCACCCGTGACCGCGACGCGCTGGTGCACTTGTCAGAGCGGGTGGTGCTGGCGAATAAGAAGCGCCCCGAGCTCTTCATTTCCATTCACGCCAACTCGATGCCCACCGCGCAGCAGCGAAAGTTGAACCAGGGCATCGAGACCTATTTTCTGTCTGCTGCTGCCTCAGGCGAAGAAGCCAGGAAGGTGGCCGCCCGTGAGAACGCCGAGGCGGCCACGCAGCCCAAAGGGCAGTCAGGCGACACGCTCTCGTTCATCCTCGCCGACCTGCAGCGTTCGGAGACGCACGTCGACTCGTCCCGGCTCGCCTACGCGGT
>JAYTAT010000910.1:0-2770 GCA_043737315.1 Archangium sp. | reverse complement strand
AGAGCTCGGTGCCCGTGCCGCTCAAGTCGACCAGGGCGATGTTCGAGTTCACCAGCCACGGCGCCATGTCCACGAAGACCGCGCCGTCCCACCGCTTGAGCTCCGAGGCGTTGAGCACCCAAAAGCGCATCGCGTCTTCAGCCCACGCGCTGGTGACGCTGGTGGTGCGCAGGGTCGGCCCCCAGCTGGTGCCGTTCCATCTGATGACTCCGAAGGCGCCCCACGCGAGAGCCTGGGTGGGGCTGTTGGCCCGAATGCCGGCAATCAAGCCTGTGACGCCCGTCGGCTGCGTCGCCCAGGAGGTACCGTCGTAGAACAACATCGTGCCCGTCGCACCTCCGGCCCACACGTGCGTCGAATCGGCTGTCGCAGCTGAGTGGAGATAGGTGGTGGTCGAGCTCAGCGGGTTGGACACCTGCGTCCACACCCCGTTGACGAAGTGGAAGGTCTTGTCGCGGCCCACCACCCACGCGTCGGAGTTCGAGCTCGAGGTCACCACTGCGCCGGGCACCGCCGCGGTGCTGAAGGCCGACGTGCTCCACGACACGCCATCGAAGCGCGCGACCGACCGGGTCGAGGTGAGCGTGCTCCAGAGGTTGGTGGAGCTGGTGCCGGTGAGCTCGTTGCCGCCCGCGAAGGGCGCGAAGCTCCACTTCACGCTCGGGGTCGGCGAGCGGGTGAGCAGACCCGCGAAGCAGCAGGTGAAGGTGTCCTGGTAGCTCACGGTCGCGAAGGCGCCGCCGCTCACCGCCGCCAGCTTGCGGCCGACGGGGGGGAAGATGGATCGATTGTATTGCCGCGAGAGCACGCTGGACGTCACGCCCTGGATGAGTGGCCACCACGCCTGTCCGTCAAATCGATACATCGCGCCGCTGGCTCCCACCGCGAGCAGGTTGTTGGGGCTGGATCCGGTGAGCCCGAACAGGTTGAGCGGCGAGCCCCCCAACGATCCGCCCGGGTTGAATGCCGTCCAGGCAAGACCATCGAAACGAAACGCATTGCTCGTGGCATCGACGACCCACACGTTGGTGGCACTGGTGCCGAAGACAGCCTGGCCATACGCAGACGTGGATTGCGCCCAGGTGCTCCCGTTGAAGCGCAACATCGCCCCGTTCGAAGCGGCCCACACATCGGTGGGCGAGGCCCCCCACACACTCCTCAACACGAAACCGGTGGTGGTGGTCGACCAGGCGGTGCCGTTGAAGCGAAGAATCGTGCCGTTCCCCACCGCCCACAGATCGGGCCCCACGCCGAAGACCGCGTTGAGCTGCGCGGTGGTGCCGGCCGCCTGCGCCGCGAAGGAGCCACCCGCCGGCCGCTTGAGCACGACGCCCGCGCTGCCCACCGCCCACAGCGTGCCGTCGGCCGCGCCCCACAACCCGGAGATCGCCTGCGTGGTGCCCGAGGCCACCGCCGCCCAGGCGACGCCATCCCAGTGGAGGATCTTCCCGCCCGCGCCCGCCACCCACACGTCTGAGTCGGAGAACGGCCACACCGCGTTGAGCTGCACGTCGGTGATCGCGAACCACCCGCTCCAGGTGGTGCCGTCCCACTTGAGCACCGTGCCCGACGCGCCTGCGACCCAGTTGGTGCCCGACGGCGAGGTCTTCGCGGCGTAAAGCGCGCTCCCCGTCGGCAGCGGATTTTCCCAGCAGAAGCCGCCGCCGCAGACCTGCTGCATCGGCTCTACCCGGCCTCCACAGACGTTCGGCACCGGGCCTCCTCCGCAGCTCTGCAAGCTGGGGCAGGTGGATCCACAATTGGCGGTGCGGGCAGCGTTGCAGTTGTCGGTGCCGGTCAGCGGGCCGCAGTTCTTACCCAATCGCATACAGAAGGCGGCGTCGGTCTCCGGCATGCAAGCGCACACGTTCGTCGGTGAACAAATCTGTGGCTGCGTGCACGTGCCACAACTGGCCACCATGCGGGAGGTGCCGCAGTTGTCTGCTGCAGTGAGGGCGCCGCAGTTTTTGCTTTGGCGGATGCAGAAGGCGGTGTTGGTCTCGGGCGCGCAGCTGCAGACGTTGGGGGCGCCGCCGACGGGGCCGCAGGTGGCGGGCGTGGTGCAGGTGCCGCAGCTGGCGACGGTGCGCGCGCGGCCGCAGACATCAGTGCCGGACACCGCGCCACAGTTCTTCCCCACCCGCGCGCAGAAGTCAGGGTCGTTCTCGCCTGTACAACCACAGACATTCGCGGTGCCGCCGCCCGCGCAGCTGTTCACGCCGCTGCAACTGCCGCAGGAGGCGATGTCGCGGGTCTGGCCGCAGCGATCGGTCACTCCCGTCAGAGAGCCGCAGGTCTTCCCCAGCGAACTGCACAGCGCCGCGTCGGTCTCGGGCGCGCAGACACAGGCGTTCGCGCTGCAGCTGTTGGGGAAAGTACAGGTGCCACATGACGTCACCGTCCTCGGCGCGCCGCAGTTGTCGGTTGCCGTCACCGCGCCACAGGCCTTGCCCAGGCGGGTGCAGAAGGCCGCGCTGCTCTCGGGAACGCAGTTGGGCTGGCCGCAGATGTTGGCCACGCCGCTGCCGGCGCAGGTGTTGGGCTGGGTGCAACTGCCACAGGCCACCGTGCGAAGCGTGCCGCAGCGATCGGTGAAGCTGGCGCTGCCGCAGTTGAAGCCACGCGACTGACACAGCTGTTGATCGGTCTGTGGCTCGCACTGACACGAGCCCTGCGCTGAGCACATCTGGGTGCTGTTACAGGTGCCGCAGCTGGCCACGTTGCGAAGAAGGCCGCAGTTGTCGAGGCCGCCAACGCTGCCGCAGGTGCG
>JAYTAT010000909.1:0-2771 GCA_043737315.1 Archangium sp. | reverse complement strand
GCCTGCGGGATGAAATTCTGAGCTCAAAGGGCCCTGACCGACATTCAGTCGGAGTGGCCTGCACCGAGCAGCCCGGGGCCCTGGGCAGATCCACCTCGAAGCGTCGTGCACAGGGTGGACTCGAAGCCCAAGTGCAGAGAGGCCCGCGCGTTTCGAGCACGCAGGGAAGAACAGCCCTCTCCCGCGCCTTGGAGCCGCTTTCCAGAGATGTCGGTGGCTCGTTGCATGCTTCGCGCGGACTCAACGATGGGGGTGGGCGTGATGCACGAAGCAAGGGGGTTGGAGGTCGTCGAAGAACTCGCAAGACGCGGGGTCTTTCGTGAACGGGATCTCAGGCAACGTCACGTCTCGCGCTTCTGGCTCGAAGTCGCCGAATTCAGGGTCAAGGCGAAACCCCACGGGCACGGCGTCTGGAGCCACCCCTTTTACAAACCGACTCGCTACGAGCTGCTGCAGATCCGCTTCCCGAAAGCGGTGTTCTGGGGTCCATCAGCGCTGTGGCTGCTCGGCATCGAAGCGAAGGAACCAGAAGCGCTCTGGATCGCGATCGCCAACAAGTCGCGCGTGCCACGCACCCTCGACCTCACGACCGTGATCATCCGCACGAGGCGACTGGAAGACGGAGTCGTCTGCTTGTGTCCGGAAAAGCGTCTCATCTGGCTCCGGGTTCATCGGCGTGAGCGCGCCGAAGCCGACGTCGCACGCACCGACTGTTACCGCCTTCTCGCACGCGCCGCAGACCGGGCTCAGTTCGCCGTGCCCCGCGACGCGAGGCTCCTCTCTGCAAACCTTCCGGTTCGCCCCTGGAACCCGTTCCCAGAAGACTGGGTCGCGGCCCCCGTGTCGACGCTGCCTGAGCGGTAGCCGTTACTCGAACGCCAGCGCCCGCTCGAAGTCGCTCGGGTTCGACGCCGCTTCCTTCGCCACTTCCACCGTGATCTGCCCCGCGCGGAGCAACTGCACCAAATGCTGGTCGAAGCTCTGCGTGCCCAGAATGTCGTGGCTGCGCTCGCAGAAATCTTTGATCTCGTGCGTACGCGCCGGGTCCTTGATGAACTCGACCACCGAGATGTTCGACACCATGATCTCTGCCGCCACCACGCGGCCCTTGCCCGACGCGTGGGGGAGCAGCCGCTGCGAGATGCTGCCCTTGAGGTTCTCTGCGAGCCGGTTGCGTACGCCCGTCTGCGCCTCATGAGGGAACACGCCGATGATGCGGTTGATGGTGCGGTAGGCGTCTTGCGTGTGCACGGTGGAGAGCACCAGGTGGCCCGTCTCTGCCGCCTTGATGGCGATCTCGATGGTCTCTGCGTCGCGCATCTCGCCGACGAGGATCACGTCAGGGTCTTGCCGCATCGCCGCGCGCAGCGCCTTGCCGAAGTCGGGCGTGTCGGGCCCGATCTCGCGCTGCATCATTCGCGAGAACTTGTCTTCGTGAACGAACTCGATCGGGTCTTCGATCGTCACGATGTGTTTGCGGTAGTGCTGGTTGATGTAATTCACCATCGCCGCCAGCGTCGACGACTTGCCCGAGCCCGTGACCCCGGTCACCAGAATGAGCCCGCGATCTTCCTGGCTCATCTTTTCGAGCACCTTGGGCAGGCCCAGCTTCGCGAAGTCGGGGATCACCAGCGGGATCGAGCGCATCACCGCGCCCAGGTTTCCCTTGTTCCTGAAGATGTTCGCGCGGAACCGGCCCACGCCCTCGAGCGGATAGCTGGTGTCCCAGTCCTGCAGATCTTCCAGCGAGCCGCGATACCGGCTCTGCGTCAGCAAGTGTTTGGCGATGCGCGCCGTGTCTTCCGGCTGCAACGCCGGCACCTTCACCGGCAAGAGCTGCCCATTGATCCGCAGCGAAGGCGAGGCGCCCACCTTGAAGTGTACGTCTGAGGCGCCGTTCTTCACGGCCGCTGCGAGGAACTGATTGAAGGTCGCGAGTTCCATGAGTCCTTGGGAATTACTTCTGGAAGACAGTGGCCTTCGAGAGCTGCTGGTTCGCCCGCCGCAGGCGATCAGACATGGTGCGAATGAACGAGCGGTAGACCTTCACTGCCAGCTTGTCGTCGGCTGCGAGCATCGACTCGAACGCAGAGCGCGGCATCTTGAGCAGCCGGCACGGCGTGGCGGTGGTCACCCGCGCCGAGGTGAGCACGTCGTCGATGAGCGACATCTCTCCGAAGAGCTCGGCTTCACCCAGCTTGCCGATCACCTCGTTGCTCTCGTGCTGGCCGTCTTCATCGGCGTCGCGGCTGATGTGCACTTCGCCCCTGGCGATCACGTACAGCGCGTCACCCAGCGCGTTCTGTTCGATGACCACCGTGCCCGCGGGCACATCGAGATACTCGATGATGCTCCCCAGCCGCGAGGTCTCGTCGAAGGTGAGCTTCTGAAAGAGATGGAGCTTCTGCAGCAGCTCCACGCCCTCGAATTCACCGAATCCCGTCAGTTCGAGTTCCACGGTGACGAAACCTTATGCCAGGTCCTTCCGATACTGTGTGCTTGATGACTTCTGGCAGCGAGCGGCGGACAGACCCACGGTACACGGCCCACTTCGACATCCGGTTCACCCGGGCGAGCGATGCAGCGAAGGCCCTCAACGCCTTTTCCATCAACTTCTCTTCGGGCGGGTTGTGCCTGCGCAGCAAGACGCCTTACGCGCTGGGTGAAGCGCTCTCGCTCTCGCTGACCGTGGAAGGCGAGATCTTCGAGCTGGAGGGCGTGGTGTCGTGGCTGCGCGGAGAAGCGGTGGGCGTGCGCTTCACCAACGTCAA
>JAYTAT010000908.1:0-2773 GCA_043737315.1 Archangium sp. | reverse complement strand
GACGAAACCAGCATCGACCCCTGCGGTGCCGGCATCAGAATCAGGCGTGCCCGCATCGACCGCGACGCCGCCCGCATCTTCGGCTTCGACCCCGGCGTCTTGTTCAGGCTCCACCCCGCCCGCATCGGGCTGACCTGCGTCGATGGGATTGACCGTGCTGTCACAGGCGTCGCCTTTGCCGTCGCGATCACTGTCGAGCTGCGTGGGGTTGCTCACCAGCACGCAGTTGTCGTCTTCGTCGGGCACCTGGTCGGCATCGTCATCGCCGTCACACGCATCGCCTTCGGTGTCCCCGTCGGTGTCGCGTTGCCCCGCGTTGGCGTCGTTGGGGCAGTTGTCGGTGGTGTCGGTGACGCCGTCGCCATCGGTGTCGACCGGAACGGTGAGTCGGGTGAGCCCCATGGAGCCCCAAATGGGTGCGCCCGCGGTGACGGCGCGCGTGACGCTCTGGGTGACGAAGCCGGGCTTCGAGGCGGTCACCGCCCACGCGCCGGGCGGGAGATCGAAAGAGTAGACGCCCGTGGGGTCCGTCACGATTCGCGGCCCTCCGGTGACCTGTACGGTCGCTCCACTCAAACGCGCGGCCGTGTTGGTGCCTTCATGGATGATGCCCGTGAGCGTGCCCGTGGCGCCGGTCGCGGGCGCGAAGACGGCGAGGTGGTTGGCCACCACGCGCGGCGTGCCATCGGAGGGGCGGTTCACCGTGCCCTGGCCTGCGATGTACATCGACGAGCTGCCTCCACCATCGAGGTTGGCCGCGTGGAAGGCGCCGAGGCCCTGGATCAGCGTGGCCAGCTCTGCGCAAGTCATGCCGACGGAAGTCGTGGAGCGCCCATCGACCACCACCAGGTAGAGCGTCTTGCCGTCTTGCGAGAGGCCCAGCGCGGTGCGCGGGTGGCGCACGTTGCACAGGCTGGTGCTGTGTTGGGTGGTGGTGATGGCGCCGCTGCGAATGAGGTCAGGCTTGCCGGACACCACGCCTTGCATCCAGCTCGAGTTGAAGGTGACCACGGAAGACTTCGCCGCGAGCTCGTACCGGTTGGTGCCGAACGCAAAGGTGGTTTCCTGGTTGTCGTCTGACGTGCCGGACCAGGCGGTGCCGTTGCCCGCGGCCAGGCCGGTGGTGGAATAGTCGGTGAAGTTGAAGAAGTCGCCGTTCACGGCGAGCTGGGCGCCCACCAGCTGCGCGAAGGACTGCGGGGTGCGGCGGCGCTCGGTGGTGGTCGTGCTGCGCAGGCGCACGCCGGGTTGATCGAGGTCGATCTCCAGCGCGTGAATCTGCCAGGCCGGTGAAGAACTCGTTCGGTAGAGCTTGCGCACGCCTGCGAATGGCGTGGTCCACGTGTCTGCGGCGGAGGCGGTGGCGGCCAGCAGGGTGACGAGGGCGAGTGCGATTCGGCTCATGTGGTGAGTGCGTAGCATGGGCGATGAGGGCGCTTTTCGCGCGGGCTTCGCTCGTGACTCGCTGGTGTGACAGCCCTCTCGCCCCCGGGGTGAGGCAGACAGAAGAGAGATGGGGAGACAGTGGGTTTGCCCGGGCTTGTCGTACAGTGCGCGCGAAATGTACGACGTGTGGCCTGGAGTTCCGTACCCGCTGGGAGCGACCTGTCATCGCGAGGGCGTCAACTTCGCGCTCGCTTCGCACCACGCGACCCTGGTCGAGCTGTGCCTGTTCGATTCCGAAAATCCTGAGCGGGAGATCGCTCGACTGCCGCTGCGTGATCAGACTGATCATGTCTTCCACGGCTACATCCCCGGGCTGCAGGCCGGCGCGCTGTATGGCTTTCGCGTGCACGGCCCCTGGGCGCCGCATCAGGGGCATCGTTTCAACCCGCACAAGCTGGTGGTCGATCCCTACGCGCGTGCCTTCGCGGGGAAACCCGACTGGTCAGCGCCGCTGGTCGGTCATCACGGCAACGTGAACACGCTGGATGTTCGTGACTCGGCGGCGGGCGCACCCCGGTCGGTCGTGGTCGCCGACGACTTCGATTGGCAGGGCGATGAACGCCCGCAAATCATCTGGCGGCGTGCGGTGATCTACGAAGCCCACGTGAAGGGGCTCACGCAGCTTCACCCCGAAGTGCCCGAAGCGCTGCGCGGTACCTACGCGGGCCTCGCGCACCCCGCGGTGATCAAACACCTGGTCGAGCTGGGCGTGACCAGCGTCGAGCTTCTTCCGGTGCACGAGTGTGCGCCCGAAGGTTTTCTTCAGGAGCGCGGGCTCACCAACTACTGGGGCTACAACACGCTGGGCTTCTTCGCCCCCGATCAACGCTTCTCAGCCTCGGGCAATCGCGGCGGGCAGACCCGCGAGTTCAAAGAAATGGTGCGCTCGCTCCACGCGGCCGGCCTCGAGGTGATCCTCGACGTCGTCTACAACCACTCCTGTGAAGGCAGCGAGCAAGGGCCCACGCTCTCGTTTCGCGGCATCGACAACGCGACCTACTACTGGCTCGACGGCAAAGATCGCGCGCTGTCTCGCGACTTCACCGGGTGCGGCAACTCGTTGGCCACCCACCGGCCGCTGGTGCTCAAGCTGCTGCTCGATTCGTTGCGGTACTGGGTGCGTGAGATGCACGTCGATGGTTTCCGCTTCGACCTCGCCACCACCCTGGCGCGTGGGCCCCACGGCGAGTTTGATCCGCACTCCAGCTTCTTCGCCGCGCTCTTCCAAGACCCCGTGCTCTCGCGCGTGAAGCTGATCGCCGAGCCGTGGGACGTGGGGCCGCACGGCTACCGTCTGGGCAACTTCCCCATGCCCTTCGCGGAATGG
>JAYTAT010000907.1:0-2777 GCA_043737315.1 Archangium sp. | reverse complement strand
GATCCGAGTGCATCGGGTCGTGGTGCGTGAGCGCCAACTGCCGCACCCCCGCCTGCGCCGCCAGATCGACCACCGTCGTCGCGCGCGGATGACCCCAGCCGACCTTCGTCAAATACTCCGAGTCCGTGTACTGCGCGTCGGCGATCAGCAGATCCGCCCCACGCACCGCGTTCACCAAATCATCCGGCAACTCGCGCAGCGCCTCGGGGTCGCGCTTCACGATGTCAGGGTCGAGCAGCATCTGATCGAGCTCGTTGTCCGTCGCGAACACCACGCTGCGTTCACCGCTCTCCACCCGGAAGCCCGTGCTCCCGCCTGGGTGCTTCTGGCCGAAACACTTCACCTTCACGTCACCGGCCTTCACCACCGTGCCGTTGAAGGACCGCGCCACGATGTTCGCGCCCAGGTCAGAGAACCGCACCGGGAAGTACGCGTTCGCCATCTGCCCCGAGAGCAGCTGGTAGTTCTTGTCGTCGCCCTTCGGCCCGTACACGTACATCGTCGTGGTGTTCACGTACGCAGGCCCGAAGAACGGGAAGCCCTGAATGTGATCCCAATGCGGGTGCGACAGGAACAGGTGAACCGTCAGCTCCTTCGCGCGCGCCTTGAGCAGGTGCACGCCGAGCTCGCGCATGCCGGTGCCCGCGTCGAACACCATCAACGTCTCGCCCACCCGCACCTCGACGCACGAGGTGTTGCCGCCGTAGCGCCGCGTACGAGGCCCGGGCGTCGGAATGGAGCCCCGCACGCCCCAGAACCGCACGAACAAGTCGTCGCTCACTCAGGTCCCCTCGCGGTACGCGAGCACCACGTCGCCCAGCTGCAGCTGATCTCCATCTCGCAGCACCGCCGCGTGCACCTTGAGCCCGTTGAGCACGATGCCGTTGCGGCTGCCCATGTCTTCGATGGTGTACTCACCCTCGTGGCGCGTGAGCCTGGCGTGCTGCCGGCTGACTTCCTCACTGTCGAGCGGGAGCGTCGCTTTCTCACCACGCCCGATGATCAGCTCAACGGCGTCGAGCACGAACTTCTGACCCAGCGCAGGGCCCGCTTTGCCCTCGAGCAGATGCGGCCGCTGAACCACCGGTCGCAAGCCTTTGACCCGAACGGCCACCTGCGTATGGAAGTCCTCGAACTCCGTCGTCTCCCGACCCATGAAGCAGGAGCGTATACCGTGACGGCCCCCCCATGAGCGTCTTCCTCGCCGTCGACCTCGACGCCCCCACGCGCACCCTCGCCGCTGGCCTCATCGAGACGCACCGCGCCATTTGGCCCAGGGCCAAGTGGTTGCGCACCGACAAGCTCCACTGCTCCCTCGTGTTTCTGGGCCATCCCAGCGCTGATCAACTCACTGCGTGGGCACCCGCCATCGACGCGCTCGCTTCACGTCACCCATCGTTCTCACTCACGCTTTCGGGCGCAGGCACTTTCTCCACCGCGCGCGCTGCGTCCGTACTCTGGCTCGGCATCAGCGGAATGCTCGCGCCCCTGGCTGAGCTCCAGCGCGACGCGGAGGCGACCTTCGGGCTTCAGGCCAAAGAGGCCTTCATTCCCCACGTCACCCTCGCCCGCGCGCAGCAGCCCTTCACCTTCGATGCGCTCGTCGCCGACTTGAGCACCTTCACCTCGGGCGACTTCGAGATCCGCGGCCTCTCGCTCTACGAGAGCACCTCCGAGGTCTATCGCGTCATCCACGCGGCCCCCCTCTCCCCTCGCAGGGCAGGAGGGCGCTAAAAGAGCACCCATGTTCACCGGTGAGATTCAGCGCGCGCGCTCGAAACGGCCCCTCGTCATCGGGCTCATTTCCATCATCGTGGTGGTGGGCCTCGTGCTCCTGGTGCCCATGCCTCACACCGTCAAGAGCACCTTCGTGCTCGCGCCCCTCAACACCGTCGAGCTCACCGCGCACCGCGAGGGCACCCTCGGGGAGATCGTGTCCGCCACCGGCTCCGTCGTCGTTCGCGGCGCGCTGATCGCGAAATACGACGTGTCAGCAGCGGAGCAGAAGATTCCCGAGCTCGAGAAGCAGCTCGCCGCCCTCGAGAAGCAGAAGCCTTCCAAACCCAACCCAAAGGTGAAGGCCGCGCTCGAGAAGGCAGAAGCTGCGCACAAGGCCGCTGCGGCTGCGCTGGCCAGAGCAAAGAAGACGGCCAGGGGAAAGAAGACGCCCGCACTCGCTGCGGCCGAAAAGAAGTGGAAGACCGCTGTCGCCGCGGTGGAGAAGGCGAGCGCAGCTCCCGCGGGGCTGAGCCAGGAAGAGCTCGAGAAGCAGGTCACCGCTGCAAAGGAGGCGCTGGCTGCATTGAAGACAGAAGTGGCCACGGCCCCCATCCTCTCGCCCGCCGCCGGCGTGCTCACGTTGATCGAGCTCGAGCCGGGCAAACACCTCGCGAAGGAAGCGAAGATCGCCGTGGTCGAAGACGTGGCGAAGCTCAAGGCGCTGGTGAAGGTGCCCGCAGGCGAAGTGGTGCTCAAGGGTCAGGGCGTCGAGCTGCTGCTGCCCGGTGGGAACAAGCGCGTGTTGTTCGACGCCGATGCGAAGGGTGATGTGGCGGAAGCCGAGTTCGACAACGCGCAGGGCCAGTTCGCCGTCGGCGCGCGGGGCGAGGCGAACATCGAAGGGACGCAGCGCTCGCTCGTGTCGAAGTGACGGGCAGCGCAATGCGCTCCGGCCTCATTGGTTTTAGCATCGTCACACCATGACCGTTGCGACCACCGTCAAGCTGCCTCTGAAGCTCAAGAAGCGGATTTCGCCCCTCGCCAAAGCCGCTGGGAAG
>JAYTAT010000906.1:0-2778 GCA_043737315.1 Archangium sp. | reverse complement strand
CATCGAGGGGAGCACCTGCGTCCGTGGTCGAGCCCGCGTCGACGTGTGCACCCGCGTCGCCCTCGACGCCCGAGTCAGGAGGGCTGGTCTGGCCCGCGTCGACTTCGACCAGGTTCGTCTCGGCCTCAGGTGGTGGCGGCGGTGGGCTGCAAGCAACGACACAACAGGCGACGGCAAGGGGCAGAATGAAGCGCATGGAGGGCCTCCGGAACGGGGTGAGCCCTGGTGGCTTGAGCAGCCCCTGTTCCGCAGCGAACCTCTTGAAACGAACCGCAGGCCGCTGGGGCTGGGTCCGGCGGCGGAGACCTCAGTCCCCGCAATCGGACGGGATGGAACCCCAGGGACCGCATGCGGCAACACCTCTGCGGTGAGGGCGGCTGGTCTGAACCTTGAAACGGCCAGACGAAACACCTCACCCCCCGGAGTTCCCATGGCTGGCAGCGTCGGTCGCTCCACTGGTCTTGATGTCACCCCCTCTCACGAAGCGATCTCCAATGAGGCGGCCATTGAGGTAGTGCCCCGCGCGGCCGCACAAGCGCAGGTCAGCGCGTGGACCGGGTCAGAAAAGCTGCCTCCACCGGCGCTGCAGCGTGCGGGGGGAATGCCCGCAGCACAACTGGCCGCCGGGTTGACCGCGAAGGTGGCGCTGGAAGTGCTCGGCTCCCTGCTCGCCTCTGTGTTGCCGGCCCACCTCGGCGTGACGGACGATGACGCGCGGGCCGCGATGGGCCTCATCAGCAGCCTCTCGCCTGAGGCGCAGCGCGAGGTGCTGGTGACGTTGGGCAAGGATCGCAGACTGGGCGTGCTGGTCGACCACCTTTCCGAGAAAGGGCGGTCTGAGCTGGTGGGGTGCGCCAGGGGTTGCGGGCTGGTCACCGAGCAGCCAGAGCGGCACGCGACGCCGCGTACGCCTCAGCCGCCTTCCCAGCCGGCGCTGCTCGACAATCCTTCGGCGCTCCCCTCGGCGCTTCGCGAGCTCGTTCACGGTGAGAACCAGCAGCGGGCGCGCGCCTACGCCCGGAAATTTGAGGCCTACGTCGCGTCGTACTGCGAGGCGGTGAAGCAGGCGCCTGATGGGGTCGCGCTACGGGCGCTGGGCCCGCTCTCGACGCCTCCGACGCTTACCGAGAACGGCGTAACCGACATCGATCGAAAATTCCGCAGCTGGAACAACTCACTTACCGACACCAGCGTGGGCATCGAGCGCGCAACGAAAGAAGTCTCGAACCGAATCAGCGAATTCCGCGGCGAGATCCACGCGGGGGGCTTCGCGCTCGGCCTCGAGCTGACGGCCAAGGCGACCGTCGATAAGGCGGTCACTTTCGGTGCAAGCAAGAGCGTCGACCTTACGGATGATGGGCGGGTGCTCAACCACAAGGATCAATTCAAGCAGGAGTTCCTGGCGGGCGACCTGAAGACCGTCGGTGGGAGCGCCAGCGTCGACTCACAGGGGCACCTCAAGCAGGCGAAGGTCGGGGTCATGGGGGCCGGTGTCGAGCTCGATAAGAAAGGGAAGGTGACGTTTTCGTACAAGGACGGGCCCGTCACCGTGTCTTCCTTCGTCGACGGCAACGCGGCGAAGTATGGGGCGGCGATCGGTGTGGAAGAGTCGGCCGAGCTCTTCAAAGGCGTAAAAATCACGGCCGGAGCAAAAGCCACCGTGACCGCGCAGGGCATCGCGCGCGAGTACTACCCGGACATCGGCGGGCGGCAGGAAGGCGTTTTTGGGCCCATGCCTGAGCTCGATCAGCGCACGCCCTGGGCGTCGGTCCCGAAAGAACGACAGCAGTGGTACGCGCGGCAGGGCATCGTGGAGCGC
This sequence comes from Archangium sp., assembly GCA_043737315.1. GTDB lineage: Bacteria > Myxococcota > Myxococcia > Myxococcales > Myxococcaceae > Archangium_A. The sequence goes on along the minus strand of JAYTAT010000906.1, from coordinate 959 downwards.
TCCTGGCCCTCGAAGTGAAGGCCGTTGGAATGCGCGTGAAAACCTGAGCGAAGACCGTTCAGACGCCGTTGTCGACGGTTCGGTTCCTCCGTTGACGCTCCACCAGAAAGGGGAAGGTGTGGTGGCCCTCGCGAGTTAGGCTGAGCAACGTAATGGCCGCTGGGGAAGAACGACGGAGACAAGCGGTCGAAGCGCGCATCTCGCGTGTGCGCCGGCACATGAATCTCGAGGTGCTCTTCCGGGCTGCAGTCGGGCCGGTCTGGGTTGCCATCACCGTCTTCGTCGTCTGGCGCATCTTCGTGCACAACGGCCTCTTCATTGTCGGCCCGCTGGCGCTCGCGCTCGGGGCTTTCGTGACCTGGCTGCTGGTGCGCAATCAGGGCGTCAGCCAAACGCGCGCCGCGGTGATCGCGGATCGTCAGGCCGAAGCGGGTGGGCTGTTGCTCACCCGCCTCGAGATGCCGGTGGGGGATTGGGAGCTCGGTCTCAATCAACAGCTCAAAGCGATTCCGCTCCCTCAGATTCAGCTGCGCAGGCCCGCTTCGTTGATCGGCCTCGCGTTTTGCTTCCTGCTCGTCGGGATGCTCGTGCCGCAAGCGCAGAGCGCGCTGATTCCCCCAAATGCCGCGGCCGCCACGCGCGTGGAAGAACTCGCCGAGAAGATGCAGGCCATCGCGAAGGAAGAGCCCGCAGAGCAGGCCGCGCTGGCTGAGCTGCAGCGCCTTCAGGAAGAGCTCGCTGAAAACGCCTTCGACGCCGCCGACTGGGAAGCAGCCGATGCGCTCGAGCAGCAGGTCGACAAGCAGGCCGCCGAAGCATCTCGCGAGCTCGAGCGCGCCGAGAACGCCGCCAAGAATCTTGAGAACGCGATGGCCAACGCGCAGTCTGGAGAATCGGAAAAACGCGAACGTGATGAGCTCGAGCAGGCGCTGATGGAGCTCTCAGATGGCCAGGCCAAC
>JAYTAT010000905.1:0-2779 GCA_043737315.1 Archangium sp. | reverse complement strand
ACGAGGCGCAGAGAGAGGCTCCCAACGCCGCGAAGGAGCACCTCGATCGCATGCTGGCGTTGGAGAAGCTGGCCATCGAGCGGGTGCAGGGTGGCTCGGCGCCGGTGGTCGACAAGATGACGGTGGCGTTCTTCCGCGCGCAGGCCGAACAACTGGCTGGGAAGAAATGACCCGCGACGAATTCAAAGACGCCCTCCTGCAGGTGATGGGGCAAAAGGAGCACTGGGCCTGGTCGGCGTTCACTTCCGGCAAGGTCTTGAAGGCGCGCCTGCACGTGCACCTCGAGCAGGAGTACGCGGTCTTCGTGCGCGACTTCCCCGTGCTGGTGGGCCGCGCGTTCGTGCAGTGCCCGATTGCCGAAGTGCGGCGCGAGCTGGCGGAGAACCTCTACGAAGAAGAGACGGGTGGACTGCACGCGGGCAAGCCGCACCCGGAGCTCTTTTTGGAATACCCGAAGGGCCTCGGCTTCGACGTGCGGCGATTTGCCGACGTGATCCTGCTGCCGGGCGCCAAGCACTACCGCGACACCATCGACGCCCTCACCATCGCGCGCGGCTGGGCCATCGCCGCTGCCGTGGTCACCATCTTCATCGAAGGCACGCCGCACGATCGTTCGTTGTTCGATCCCCAGGCGCCGCCCAGGCCCGAACCCGCGTTGGGCGATCACCCGCTGGCCAAACACTACGGCCTGCCCCTCGCCTCACTCGCGCTCACCAAGGCGCACCGCGGCGTGGAAGGTGAACACCGGCTGTCTGCCTGGAAGGTGATGCTCGATCACGTGCAAGAGGTCGAGCGGCCACCGATCGTCGATGCGATGCAGCAGACGCTGCGTGCCTGGTTGCGGTACCGCGATGACGTGGCCCAGGCCTGTGGGCTCGTGAAACCCTGAAATGCGCCCGCCCACCGACGCAGCAGGCCGCTTCCTGCCCCACCTGCGCACGGCGTCGATCATCAACGATGCTGCGCGAAGTTCTTCGACGCGATGTTCGCGGGCGTCTCCACGTTCACGCTCTTGGCGCCGATGCCATGGCCGTACGCCTCCTTCATCAGCACCAGCCTCTGCGTATTCTTTGGCGAGCTCGTGGGCATGGTGATGCAGCCTGACAATCGCCGGTGGGTTCGCAGCCGGGTCGTCGATCGCTGAAGCCAGTTCTTCGCCACGCGTGAAAGCCCGCACTACGCTGCGCGGCTCCATGCACCGCATCGACGAGCCGCATCCGTTCAGTCTCGAGACCGCCACGCTCCACTACGCCGAAGATCGCGCCGTCGCCGCGCAGCACCTGGCGCTCGAGCTCGACCTCGACTTCGAGAAGCAGTCGGTCACCGGCATCGCCACCCATTCGCTGGTCGCCGTGAGCGCCCTCAAGCAGGTGAGCTTCGACGCGGTCGACCTGGACATCACCAAGGTCGAAGTCGACGGCAAGGTGGTGCAGTTCGACGCCGCGTCGGGCCGCTCGCTGAACGTGCACCTGGCCCGCACCATCAAGCCCGACACTCAATTCGTGGTGCGCATCAGCTACCGCGCGGTCCCACAACGTGGGCTCTACTTCGTGGGCAAGAACCAGGCGTGGACGCAGGGCCAGGACATCGACTCGCGCCACTACTTTCCCTGCCTCGATACGCCCGCGCAGAAGTGCTCCAGCGAAGTGAAGGCGACCTTCCCCAGGGCGATGACCGCGCTGTCGAACGGAGCGCTGCTCAGCGATACGGTGAAGGGCGCCCGCCGCACCATGCACTACCGGCTCGCGGCCCCGCACGCGCCGTACCTGGTCACGCTGGTGGTGGGCTCTTTCGAGATTCACGAAGCGAGCAGTAAGTCGACGAAGGTGCGCACCTTCTTCCCCCCGGGGCGCAAGGAAGACGCGCTGCGCGTGGTCGCGCGGACCCCGAAGATGATGGACCTGTTCGAGCGGCTCACCGGGCTGCCGTACGCGTTCGGCGACTACTCGCAGATCTTCGTGTCCGAATTCATCTTCGGCGGCATGGAAAATACCTCGGCCACCACGCTGACCGACGCGGTGCTGCACGACGCGCGTGCACACGCGGACTATTCGGCTGAGTTCCTCATCGCGCACGAGCTGGCGCACCAGTGGTTCGGCGATCTGCTGACCTGCCGCGACTGGCCCCACGGCTGGCTCAACGAGGGCTTCGCGACCTACTCCGAGGTGCTTTGGAAGGAAGAAGGCGAGAGCCTCGACGAGGCCGATCAGCAGCGAAAAGCCGATCTCGACTCGTACCTGAACGAAGTCGCCGAGCGGTATGCGCGGCCCATCGTCGCGCGGAAGTTCGATGCGCCCATCGATCTCTTCGATCGCCACCTCTACGAGAAAGGCGCGCTGGTGCTGCACGAGCTGCGCTGCCGGCTGGGTGACGAGGCGTTCTATGCCTCGGTGCGCGAGTACGTCGCCGCTCACGCCGGTGGTTCGGTCGAGACGGTCGATCTCGCCCGCGCCATCGAGCGCACCACCGGCCGCAACGTCGACAGGTTCTTCGACGAGTACGTGCACCGCGCGGGGCACCCGCAGCTCAAGGTCGACGTGCGCTACGACTCTGAGAAGAAGGCGGTGCGTCTCTCGGTGAAACAAGCGCAGGAAGGCGAGCCGTATGCGCTCTCGCTGCCGGTTCAGCTGGTGGTGGGCGAGAAGACCAGCACGCAGGACTTCGCGGTCAGCCAGAAGGAGCACGTATTCTTTCTGCCCGCGGCGCGTGAGCCCACGCAGGTGATGATCGACCCCCGCCGCCATCTGCTGGCCACGCTCGACGTCGAAAAGCCGGTGGG
>JAYTAT010000904.1:0-2779 GCA_043737315.1 Archangium sp. | reverse complement strand
ATGAAGGCCGCGACCTTGCGGCTCACTGAGTGACGACCTCAACCGGTGCGGGATGGCCGAGGAAAAGCAACGGGCTGAAGGTGTACCCGTAGGCACCCGAGTTCGTCACGGCGAGCAGATCGCCGACCTGGGGCTCGGGCAACTCCACCTCGCCGAACGTGTCGAGCGGCGTACACAGTGGGCCGGTGATGATTCGCGTGGTCTTCGGTGCATCAGGCCGCGAGAGGTTGAGCATCGTCACACGCGGCGCATCTTCGGGAGCCAGATGCCCGGTTGCACCAAGGTGATGGTTCATGCCGCCGTCGAGAATGACGAAGTGGTTTCCTCGAGAGCGCTTCTCAGAGACCACGCGCGCCACGTACAACCCAGCCGGCCCTGCCAGCCATCGCCCCAGTTCGAGCACCGCCTCGATGTTCTGGCCGGTGGCTGAGCGGAACTTCTTGAGCATGGCGCCGAGCCGCTGGCCGCACGCTTCGATGTCGAGCTCTTCGCCCGAGCCCAGCACCCCGAAGCCGCCCCCGAAGTTCACCGTGCGCACGGGGTGGCCGAGCCGCTCGACGAGATCGAGCGTCGCCGCGGCCGCTGCCGTGAACGCGCCCACGCTGGTGCACTGCCCGCCGGGGTGAACGTGGATACCCTCGAAGTCGATCGTGCTCGCGTGACGGCGAAGGTGCTCTGCGGCGACCGCGAGCTCTTCTTCGTCGATCCCGAACGGGCTCGGCCCACCGATCATCGGCACCCGATACGCCTGCGGCCGGTGCGCAGGGTTCATTCGCAGCCGCACCCGCGCGCGCTTTTTCATCGCGGCGACTGCCTCGAGCTCGCGGATCGACTCCACGCTGATCAACACGCCACGCTCCACTGCCTGCTGCAGTTCATGCGGCGTCTTGCCGGGCCCCGCGAAGCTGAGCTGCGCCGCTTGCCACCCAGCACGAAGAGCAAGTTCCACTTCACCCAACGAAGACACGTCGAGCCCGTCGACCCGACCGTGAAGGGAGCGCACCACGTCAGCGTTCGGGTTCGCCTTGACGGCGTAGAGCAGCGTGGCTGGCAGAGCACTCTTCGCTCGCAGCACGCGCTCATGAAGCACCGGCAGGTCGTACACGTAGAAGGGCGTGCCGTGCTCATCGGCCAGCGCGCGCGCGGACTCAGAAGTCAACGAAGCGCGGCTCATCTCGCCAGCGTGAGTTCGACCATGATGCCGCAGTGCAGGCAGTTCATGCGCGCGGGCCAGCCGGGTTGATTCTCGGGCACTGACACGGGCTTGCGGCACCTCGCGCACGCGACCTCGGTGGCGCCGAGCAGCGCACGCTGGCGCCACGACACGTACGCGACGACTGGCCCGATGATGAACGAGAGCGGCAACGAGCACAGGTGAAGATGCGGAGCAGGCACGACCAACAGCATGAAGTTCGAGATGAACAGCGCGATGCCCGAGACCATCAGCATTCGGCTGAAGGCTCGGCGAAAACGTTGCCAGCGGGTCAAGTGACGCGCAGGCAGCGTCATCACCAGCCCCGGGCGGGTCGAGTCCATCATCCCGATGCGCACTGACGTGGGTTCCATGAAAGCCCCGGTTGAATACATCAAATGGGCCGAGGCCCCCAACCTGACCGTCAGTGGCTCGCTTCGTTCTAGAGCAGCAGGCTCAACGGGGGCCGCGGGCACCACCAACAGCGGGGCTTTCAGCGAGAACTCAGCGGCCGCCGAACTTTCGCGGAGGTTGCGCGCGCAGGTAGGTCCACACCGCCGTGAGCTCGTCTTCCGACATCGCCGCGTACGCATCCCACGGCATGAACGGGTCGATCATTCGCCCATCGGGCCGCTTGCCGGTACGCATCGCGGTGGTAAAATCGGCATAGGTCCACTTGCCCAGGCCCGTCTCGTCGTCGGGCGTCAGGTTCAAAGGTATCGGCAACCCCGGCGCACCCGACAGCTTGCCGCCCGACAACGTCTCGCCATGGCAGCCCTGGCACTGCAGGCGCAGCACGTATTTGCCGAACTCAGGCGCCGCGCTGGGGGCGACCTCGGCGGCGTGCGTGCGCTCGTGATCCACCTGATCAGCCGTGGTGACGTCGAGCCAATCAAGCCCGTGAAAGATGTACGCGAGCGCGGTGATCTTCAGGGGCGCATTCTGGCGGTCGACCGGCGGGGCGCCGCGCAGGTACGCGAGGATGAGGCCGAGGTCGCCGTCCGTCATGTACTGGTACTCCTTCGAATCCATCACCTCGGTCGGGTACCCGCTGGGCTTGATGCCGTGGCGCACGGTGCGCACCCAGTCGACGTCGGTGTACGCGAGCACAGCGCTGCCAGCGCCCCGGGTGAGGTTGGCCCCGAAGACCGTGCCGAGCAGAGGCACGTCGAGAATGAGCGCTCCCGCTGCGTCGTCGCCGTGACACTTGCGGCAGCCCCGCGCGGCGAAGAGCCGCTGACCTTCTTTCGCGCTCGCTTCGTCGTCAGGCACTTTCACCGCGGCCGGCTGAAGGTCCCAGTGCCGCTTCACCTTCCCCATCGCGCGGGCGTACGCCCCACCCGAAACGCCGCCCGTCACCACCAACCCCAGAGCGAGCACGACACCGACCCACTTGAACGCCCGTTTCATCGCCCACCTTGCGGAAAGAATGGCCCCCTACCCCGACCCTCTCCCCCAGGAAGAGGGAGAGGGCGTTTCAAGGGTGAATCACTGCGCCAGCGCGAGTTCCTGCGAGATGTGGCCCATGAGCTCAGCAGAGTAGTGATCGCTCAGCTGCACGTACGCGCACTGCAATCGCGGCTCGGC